>NZ_CEWDCG010000135.1:0-8571 GCF_982436375.1 Coprobacter sp.
ATATTGTAACGCCTCTTTTTTCAAAAAAGGGGCGATTTGTTTATAAATCTCATCCGGAAGATAATCTTTTATCGTACAATCAACCGTCAATACATCATTATCCGGAGAAAAACGATATTCGGCAAGCATCATATCTACCATTCCCAAAGCCTCATCTCTGCCGGAAACTTCTTGAGCGACAAAAAAATCGGCATTGACAGGAAGCTGTAGAAAATCTTTCGTGTCGAGAAGCTGCCACTGTTCATCATAAAAGCTTATCCGACTATCGCATGCGGGAGCGCACACCGTACGAACTACGGCAATAATATCCGCCGTATCTTTAGACAAAACACATATCTCCATTTTAGAGACATCAGAAAGAGATACAGACATATATTTATCCGACATCGCCGTGATCTCGGAATTTCCGCCCAAAGCATTCGTAATGCCGCCTTTCTGTCCGTGTTGAAAAAAATCTATCATATCCTTACGGCGGTTCGGCTCTATCTGAAGCAACAATTCTTCCGGCATAGAGACAAAATAAGCGGCGATTTGTTGGGCTTTCAGCCCCGATATACATAATAGAAAACAAAAAGCAAGAATAACTCTGTTCATAACATCTTTCTTTGAAAAACAAAGGTAAACAATAAAAACGAGAAGACGGTAAAAACGGAAAAAGAATAAAGACATAACTCTTGTTCAAATCTTGTCCGACAGCCATCTGCCGTGATCGAAAACGAGTAACAAGATGTTTACCGGCTTCCCAAATAGAGAAAATACATACCGATCAATACCAATATCAAATCGATAGCTTTATCCTTGATATTCTTCTCCCGGAAAAAGAATACGCCGAAGACAAAACTGACTACGACTCCGCTACGTCTCGCCATAGAGACTATAGAAATCATGGAATCAGGAAAACTCAGCGCATAGAAATAAACAAAATCTGCAACAACAAGAAACAGGGAAATAAGAAAAATACTGTTCCGCCACCGAAACGGCGTAGTCTTTTTTCGATGAGGATACCACAAGAACAGTAAAATAAAAAACATGATCACCATTTGATAATAGGTGTACCACACTTGAACAGTCATACGGTCAAAACCGTTTGACATCAGATATTTATCATACAGCCCGCTCATCGATCCCGTTATAGTCGCCAGAACAATAAACCATATCCAACGATTATGAACAAAGCTGATTCCTTCTTTTTTCCCGGCAGACGACAACATAAAGAAAGAGATGATGGCGATCGTAACCCCGATCCACTGATACAAATTCAACCGTTCTCCAAAAACCAATAAAGCGCCCAACAATGTAAGAACCGGCTGGGATGCTTTGATCGTTGCTGCAATCGTAATAGGCAAATGCTTCATCGCATAATATGCAAAAATCCACGAAGCCAATACGATTACGGCTTTTAATATTATAAAAAGATGCGTTTCAAAAGAAACTTTGGGAACATATACAAGGGTATCCTGCATCATTTCCGGACAGAAACGAGATAATAAAATAACAGGAAGAAACAACAAACTACAAAATACCGTATTCAGAAAAAGTACGGGAATCACAGCGTTTCCTTCCAACGCCATCTTTTTAAAAACTTCATACATCCCCAAAAGGGTTGCCGAAATAAAAGCAAATGTAAGCCACATATCGATTAATCATTCAAAAGCATAACGTCTCTGCGATCACAAATTTTCTCAAAAAACATTCTCGAAAGAAAATCACAAACCTGACCCGAACAAGACTTAAACAGGCGCTAAAATTGCACATCGAATATTTCTTCAGGATATTCTATATTCACAAGAAAGAGAGCATTCCCGGGAGCTGAAGTTCCGGCTTTGCAACGATTCTTATCTTCTATAACCCGACAAAAATCCCCGACCGAAAGTCGCCCTCTTCCCACATCATAAAGAGTGCCGACAATCGCTCTCACCATATTTCGTAAAAAACGGTCTGCCTTAATTTCAAACACCCACAAATCGTTTTCTTTTTTCCAACAAGCCTTCATAATACGGCAATTATTGGTCTTCACATCGGTATGCAACTTACTGAAACTTGTAAAATCGGTATAACGGAACAAACAAGAGGCTGCCTCATTCATCTTTTCGAAGTCGAGATTTCCATGATAACGCCAAGCATACATCCCGAAAAACGGATCTTTACGGTCGATCAGATAATAACGGTAAGTGCGGGACAAGGCATCGAACCGACTATGAGCATCCGCCCGTACCGGAACGATTTTATAGACAGAAATATCAGAAGGCAATACCCGGTTCAACTTCTCTATTAACCCTTGAAGATCCTGAAGCACATCTTCCGTATCAAAATGTGCGACCATCAAACGGGCATGTACTCCGGCATCCGTTCTTCCCGCCCCGACAATCGGAGTCTCTCTCCGTAATAATAAAGTCAAAGCTTCCTCTATACGCACCTGTACTGTCACACCATTAGGTTGTACCTGCCAACCGTGATATCGAGTACCGTTATAAGCCAAATACAAAAAATAACGTTGCACTGTAACCTCTCCTTTGATCTGTACCGCTTTTTATCAATCTTTCTCAAGATAGGTATAGCCGTATAATCCCGATCTGTAATTCGATAAAAACTCACGTCCCTCCTCCGGTGTTATAATACCGGATTTCATAGAAGTCGTTACCCAAGTCTCTACACTCCGAACCATCTTTTTCGGATTAAACTGTACATAATCCAATACTTCTGCAACCGTCTCTCCGTCAATTACCTGTTCGATTTCATAATGATCTTTATACACGCTTACATGCACGGCATTCGTATCTCCGAACAGATTGTGCAGGTCTCCCAGAATTTCTTGATAAGCCCCGACAAGAAACACTCCTATATAATAGGGATCTTTAGTAAGGCTATGTACCGGAAGGTGATAATTAAAATTCCGGGTAGAAATAAAGTTATCGATTTTACCATCCGAGTCGCAAGTTATATCCTGTATGGTTGCGGTACGTTCAGGTTTCTCATCCAACCGGCTTATCGGCATTATCGGGAATATCTGGTCTATCGCCCAAGAATCAGGTAAAGACTGGAATAATGAGAAGTTACAGAAATACTTATCCGGCAACATTTTGGCAATCTTCTTCAATTCTTCAGGAGAATGCTTTATCTCATTAGCCATTTCATATACTTCGCGCGCTATCGACCAAAAAAGACGCTCCACTTGGGCACGGGTACGTAAATCGAGCATTCCGAGTCCGAACAAGTCGAGAGCTTCCTCTCGTATTTGCAGGGCATCATGCCAAGTTTCGATAAGGCGGGGTTGATTCATTGTATCCCACAATTTATACAATTCCTGAACCAATTCATGATCTTTTTCCGAAACAGACTCATCTTCTGACCACGAAGGTAAAGTCGTCGTTTCAAGAACTTCAAATATAAGGACAGAATGATGGGCGGTCAGGGAACGTCCCGACTCCGTAATAATATTAGGCTGAGGAATATCGTTCTTCACACAAGCATCCACTAATGCAGAAATAGAGTCATTCACATATTCCTGTATCGAATAGTTCATACTGCTCTCGCTCGAAGAAGAACGAGTCCCGTCATAATCGACTCCCAATCCGCCTCCGATATCGACAAAATCGATATTGAAGCCCATATTATGAAGCTGTACATAGAATTGAGAAGCCTCGCGTAGAGCATTTTTTATACGACGGATTTTGGTAACCTGACTACCTATATGAAAATGTATCAGATGCAAGCAATCTTGCATTTTATTCTTTTCCAGAATATCCAATGCTTCAAGCAATTCGCTGGAATTAAGTCCGAATTTACTGACATCACCTCCCGACTCTTCCCATTTGCCGCTGCCCGAACTCGCAAGTTTTATACGAATACCGATATTCGGACGTATCTTCAACCGTTTAGAAATAGAAGCGATTAATTTCAGCTCATTCAATTTTTCCACCACCAGAAAAATACGACGACCCATTTTTTGCGCCAACAAAGCCAACTCGATATAATTCTCATCCTTATAACCGTTACAGATTATCAGGGAATTTTCATCGATATTAATAGCCAAAACAGCATGCAATTCAGGCTTAGACCCCGCCTCAAGTCCGATATTGAATTTTTTACCGTGGCTAACGATCTCCTCCACTACCGGACGCATCTGATTTACTTTTATCGGATAAATGATAAAATTCTGTGCCGTGTAGCCATACTCCTCCGCAGCCTGCTCAAAACATTTTGAGATTTTTTCGATCCGGTTATCCAAAATATCCGGGAAACGTACCAGAACAGGTGATGTAACATCTCTTACCTGCAACTCATCCATTAACTCCTTCAGATCGACCGAAGCATTCCCCTCACGAGGTGTTACCGCTACATGACCTTTGTCATTAATAGAAAAATATTTCAGCCCCCATCCGTTAATATTATACAGCTCGGCCGAATCCTCAATACGCCATCTTCTCATTCTCTTTTAATCTGAAATGTTTTATAAATTAATAACGAACTTAATTACAGAAAATTAAACCATTAGACACTCTAAACGGTTTTTATAATTATCAAGTGGGCAAAAATACTTATAAAAAATGAAAGGGAAAAGAAGAAACCTAAATTTATCGGGCTCTATCATGATATTGCAGGCCAGAGTGCTTTCACATATTTTTTTAAGTTTCGGATGTTTCGGTTTGTAAGAATTTTAGTACCTTTGTGTAGTTTTTATTTATTAACGCAAATACATTAAAAAAATGGTTAGTTACAAAGATTTAGGCCTCGTAAACACCAGAGAGATGTTTGCTAAGGCTATTAAAGGTGGCTATGCGATTCCGGCTTTCAACTTCAATAATATGGAACAGTTGCAAGCTATTATCCAAGCTGCAGTAGAAACCAACTCTCCGGTTATTCTTCAAGTTTCAAAAGGAGCTCGTCAATATGCCAATCAGACGTTGCTTCGCTATATGGCCGAAGGCGCAGTTGAATACGCCAAAGAATTAGGTTGCAAAAATCCTCAGATTGTTCTTCATCTTGATCATGGAGATTCTTTTGAATTATGCAAATCCTGTATCGACATGGGATTCTCGTCTGTAATGATCGACGGATCTCACCTTCCTTACGACGAAAATGTAGCACTCACTAAGAAAGTAGTAGAATATGCTCATCAGTTCGATGTAACCGTAGAAGGAGAACTCGGTGTATTGGCCGGTGTCGAAGATGAAGTTTCTGCAGAACATCATACCTACACCAAACCCGAAGAAGTAGTAGATTTCGTTACCAAAACCGGATGCGACAGTTTGGCTATTTCTATCGGAACATCTCATGGTGCTAACAAATTCAAACCGGAACAATGTACCCGTAATGCTGACGGAATCCTCGTTCCTCCCCCCTTGCGCTTCGACGTATTGGAAGGTGTAGAAAAAGAACTTCCGGGATTCCCCATCGTTCTTCACGGTGCATCATCTGTACCTCAAGAAGAAGTCGCTACAATCAATAAATATGGAGGTGCTTTGAAAGATGCAATCGGAATTCCCGAAGAACAATTGCGTAAAGCAGCTAAATCGGCAGTTTGCAAAATCAACATCGACTCTGACAGCCGTTTGGCTATGACTGCTGCTGTTCGTGAAGTATTTGCTACAAAACCGGCAGAATTTGACCCTCGTAAATATTTAGGTCCGGCTCGCGACAACATGAAGAAACTGTATAAACACAAAATCGAAGATGTTTTGGGTAGCGCAGGAAAAGGTGGTTGTTGCTGTTAAGCAAAAATAGTAAATAAAGAAATAGCGGTGATAAAATCTTATCATCGCTATTTTTTTACAACTTCGAAAAACTTCACGCATCAGATAATCTCATTAGAAAATCAATTCTTAGTTCGCACTTGTTCATCAACATAAGACATCGGAGAAACACCAATCTCTCTCTTAAAAACCTTACTGAAATATTTTGCATCATTAAAACCGGTCATATCAGCTATTTCCGAAACAGTATATATATTTAATTTCAACAATTGTACCGCTCGTTTAATTCTCATCTCTTTTATGAAATTCGCCGGAGTCTTATCAAGCAAATCTTTCATACGGTTATACAAAATCGTACGACTCATCCCCATATAAGCAGCAAAATCATCAACAGACAATTCCGGCTTATCCATATTCGACTCTACAAACAATTTTGCCGCTTCCAAAAATTGCTCGTCAGGAGAAAAGTCCACTTTTGGCAATGAAGGAGATATATCTGGCAATGAATTCCTCGAAACAAAAGGTAGACGATTATAAAACAAGAAAATCGAAACAACGGCCAATAAGCCTATCACAATGAACCATACTACTCCTTTATAAAAGGAAGAGCGTACGTCAATTATAAACGCACGATCATTATTCATCCACATACCGTAACTATCCGTAGAACGGACCGTCAACACATGGCTGCCTTCTGACAAATTATCCAACTCTATAACTTTACCATAATCAAGATCTCGCCAAACGGTATCAGCATCCAAACGATAACTATAACGTATAGTTCCCGGCCGATAATCCAGAGCCACAGGACTTATCCGGACATGTTCTCCCAAACGAACGGTCAACAAACTATCTGTCGGGACAATCAAAGAGTCCTCGACCTGAATATATCTCCAATATAAAGGAGGAAGAAATTTTTCCGAAGATTCTAAACTCATTTCTATAAAACCGTCCGCCGTACCTAAGAAAAGCTTATTATCCTTCAGCATGGGAATACCTTCTGAGAAAGTGATATTTTTCCCGAAAAAATCTTGATTGAAAGTTTGTATGTTTCCATCTGTAAACAACCGCACCAGACTATTATCAGACACAAACCAAATATTTCCCGAAAGTTCTTCTGCAATGGATAATACGACATCATAAGAAACATTTCCTAATCTAACAGGAATAAGCTGCCAATGTCCGGATTCTGAACACAATCTGAAAATCCCCGCCCCAATCGTAGAAACATATATATCCCCTCTATTGGCCTTACGAACAAATGTAAAATCGGAGTTCCCGATTTTTTGCAACACCCTTCCTGAGCTGTCAACAAGATACAATCCATTAGTTGAGGCACAAATAAGACCCGCCTCAAAAGGCCCTATACACCTGATACGCTGTCCGGGAAGTCCGTTCTTTAATAAATTCACACTATTCCCCCTCACAGAGACAATAGAAAATCCATTACCAAACGTCCCGATCCACAATCTGTCCGAATCATCAAAAAACAAGGAATATATCCGATCATCAGCCAACCCATGAGACTTTTGCGTATAATGACTGACAGTATATTTTTTATCTCCCTCAGGGACAAGGCTATAAAGACCATCTCCTTTTGTCCCGATCCATATTCTTCCCGATCTATCCTCTTTTATCACATACGCATTAGCACCGAAATGGACAGGAACTTGCGTTACAGACCCATTTTTCGAAAGATACCCCTCAAAATCTCCCTCCTTACTATAAACATAAATATCTCCGCTTTTAGCACCGATCCACAATCGTCCGGATTTTGCACTACATGCAATCGCTCTGATCTCATCTCCAAAAAGTAAAGAATTCTCTGTTTTTATATGTGTCCGGTAAGTATAAAATTCCGGTGAAAACGATAATTTATATAAAACATCATCAAAATTGACCCAAAAATTACCCTGTCTATCAAAAAATGAGGCATGCAAAGTATTCTTCAACCGTTTATTACTCTTAACAGGAAGAAAATATCGCTCTCCAGAATCACGGTGGATAATAAGCAATCCGCCTTGCTCGACTTGCAATAAATAAGGATTAGGCGGATAAGAAATTAATTGCTCAGCTCCTGTACACTGCATAAATCTACAAGTAACTGGATCAAAAATATAAACGCTATCATTATAATTATGACAATAAATATGCCCGTCTTCTGTTTCTGCTATTCGAAGCAATCTTCCTATCGTCGAACCGTTCGGTAACATATTCCATGTTTCAAAACGAGAAGCATCATAGCGGCACAACCCATTCCATGTCGCCATCCAGATATATCCTTTAGAGTCCTGTATTATATTAGATATCACTCGATGAGATAATCCGTCGTCAACAGTATAAGAACTGATTTGCAATACCTTTTTCCCCTGAGATAAGCAAACCGGAATATTTATAATAGCCAATGATAAAATAAAGACTAAGAGTTTCATGGGAAATAGTAGTTTGAGACAAATATAAAAATTATTCTCAAGAATCAACACAAATCATACATCTAAGAACCTGTCTAAATTTTATATGGACATATTTTTTGAGAACTGTTTCGAGAATATTTTTTCTGCTAAGAAACGCAGCAACATGACTGCGAAGTAGGGAAATAGACCGAAAAACAATAGATAACTTGATAGTATTTTTCATTGAAAAATTTAGACTGGCCTTAAAATTCAAATATATTTTTCATAAAAATCAGAGTATAGCCCTTATTTTTGCAAAACAAATCTACCAACTTATGCACTTATTCTCACAAACCGATATTATTAAAGAGTTAAATAATCTCGGAAAATACAGAAAAGAATTTATATTTATCATCAATTATCAAGGAGACGAAGCCTACATTCTCGAACTATCCGATATTGATCCCGACTTAATTCTATATGAC
>NZ_CEWDCG010000136.1:0-8385 GCF_982436375.1 Coprobacter sp.
AATCAATACCAGTCAATTTTATTATCTTCATCACAAACGAATATTCTTTGTTGCTTTCCCTGCGAGCATTTAATGGCCAAAAGGGCTTTTTGAGGCACATTTTCAAATTCGATAAAAACATCATTCGCTATTTTGGTATTGATAAGTTGCCAATTATTATTATCCCAATAATATAAAGAATACTCCAATCCTGGCTGAATAGAATTTCCATCACAACGACGAATATACGAAATTTTGGATATATTTACTGGCCGGCAAAAATCAAAACCGACCCAATCTTCTCCTTTGGCACTGAAATTTGTCAATTGATCACCATCTGCTATATTAGCTGCGTTGTTGCTTTTATCAAAAATCGAATTTGTACATTTGATAATGTTGCCTTGAATGATCGAATCATGTTCATCATAGAAATAAATTTCAGCCATGTCACACTGACTTGTATCAGAAGATGTAAAACGCCAATATCGATATTCGGCATTTTTATCAAGAAACACTGTGCCATTTGTTAAATTCCCTTGAGGTAATTCCGCTATTTTCTTTGTATGATCAAATTCCCTGTTTTCAGAAGTTTCGATAATACCTCCTGTTATTTTTTTTCTAATAGAAAATACATTGTCTCCCAAAGGATATTTTCGATTCAATCTGATCGTACGAAAAGCTGAAGTGTCTGGTTCTATAAATTGGATATGCTTCGAAGCAGAAGCCAAAAACGGTTTGCTGATCGGAATAGCATTGCCATTAGAGTCATACGCCAAGGCGATATAACAGGTATTCAGTCCCATTCTTTCGAAAACCACATGACTACCAGCTATTTTCCCCCAATAGACAGGAGTCCAATTATTTCCATCATAGATGGCTATAAATGGAGATTGTCCACTCTTCAATGATTCCTGCAACGAAATACGTATGTCAATCGTAGGCATATATTCAGCGGTAACATCTCGTATAAACATATTCCTGAGTTTGGGTGGGATATATTTCTCAGTTGCGATTTTCAGATACTCTTCATTGGGTTTGTACACATTGCGGAAAATCTTAGGGACTTTCAAATATGGATAATGAACTGTGCCCGGATCTGTCGTATGGGGAGCAAACTCCAAGTTTCCAAAACGCGTCGTATAAACTGTATTCCAAGAATGTCCATTATTACCTGTAGACCAATTGGGCGTAAAATCATAAGCGACAGGAATTCCTTTACTACGCATGATTAAGACAGCCCCTAAACAATACGTGGCACAATTAGAAAAAGGAAGTTTCAGTATGATATCAGGATCATAAATCGGAAGTGTCTTTAATAATCCAAAACTTTGAGGTGTGTTTTTCATTTGGTTATTCACTTCTGTTGCTGCAAAAATTGGATTTCGTTTATACTCGTCACACAAATATGCCAGATCAATATCTCCTTTACAAATATCGTAATAGGCATTCCTCCATTCGGTAAGCGGCTGCCCTTCAAAACATTTATAAGGTAATAGATATTCACAAAATTGTTCGAAATCCAGATGTTCGGCCCATTCGCATTCTCTCCATTGTTTGAAAGCTTCATCGATTGACTGAATAAGAAACTCCGAAGTGATAACCTCTATATCCCGTTTCTGTTTATATTTACTTTCAAATCTAAGACGAAGCGATTCGATATGTTTTTCTTGTTCAAGTTTGTCTTCTGATAAAGCAACGACAGAATCAATGGCGTGATAATAGTCCTCAATGCCTTTATCATAAGAAGTATGGTAAGGCATGTATCGAATCAGGTATTGGGCTGCTTCCAGTTTCTGCCGATCATCCAGTTTTGCGTAGTGCGACAAAACCGCTTCAAGCTCCCCTCTGTTTTCTCCGGCTTCCCGCAGAGCGTATTCCACATCGGTTATTTGTAAGCCGCAAGCAAAAAGCATCAAGTAGAAAGGCAACGAAAAAAACAGATATTTTGTAGTTGTTTTATATTGCAATCTCATATTCATTGTTTTAGGGGAGAAACTATATTTCAATCATTCTTTATCATGACAGGATGAAAGATATGCACTTCTAAATCTTCGGAAATCTCTTGATCTGTAATTTTATCTACAAAAAAAAGGATTCCATCATGAATCTGACACCAGCCTGTATAAGGATTGAATGTGTTTATGG
The DNA here is from genome assembly GCF_982436375.1 of Coprobacter sp. Classification (NCBI taxonomy): domain Bacteria; kingdom Pseudomonadati; phylum Bacteroidota; class Bacteroidia; order Bacteroidales; family Barnesiellaceae; genus Coprobacter; species Coprobacter sp. The sequence continues at coordinate 2,125 of NZ_CEWDCG010000136.1, forward strand.
GCAGTTTGATTTCTTTTATTTTATTAAGCTCATTATCAAACAGACATAAATAAAAATCCCGTTCTCTGGATAATAATTCCAGGTTTTCGTTTTTACCGAAATCAATGGCATCCACATGCAAACGGGCATACATATCACATGTCGGAAGATACATGATATCAAAAAAATGAGGATTTTCAAATCCGTGTCTTTGCCATTCTGTATAATCTGTTTTGGATTTACACTTTTGAGCTTTATTGGAAGTGTAATCGCTATCAGCTTTGTACATTTTTCCAGATCCTGTGTTCAAATCGATCTTGTAGAGATGTGATTCTATCGGATAATTATATAAAATGTAATCATCCCGAAAGTTGACATTCGGTTCACTCATGTTCGCATACCCTTTGCTTATGTCTGGTTCCGCAATAGATGGAGATAAATTGAAAGTTTTTACCTTTTGGTTTTCTTCGAGGAAAATTTCTTTTACTTTGAATCGGGGTGGCGAAACAGACCTATCTTTTACCGTGCATAGCAGCGACTGGTGCAGGGCATTGTAATACAAACGAATTGTAGACATAGCATGATTCGTATTTATGATCAATTCCTCGTCTTCTTGCAAAGAATTACGGATTTGAATACGTTTCAACACATTCCCTTTCGGATCAATCAGGAATACGGATTCCGATTCATCAGCAACCCAAATGGAGTCTTTTTGATATGCAAAAATTCCAGTTAAACGAGTTATGGCGTTAGGACCACTTGTTTGTAACGGAATTTGAATGATTTTTTTCTCCAGAAGATCGATACAATCCAAAGCATGTTCCTTATGGTTATATCCAATCAATATATGTTTAGCACCTACTTGTACCGAAGAAGACAAATAATAGGACTTTAGTTGTAATACGTCAGAAGGAGGGAAAAAAAGTTCCTCCTTCTGTATTTCAACTAATTCATTATCAACGGTCTTTATATTTTCTCTTCTCTGAGAGCAAGATATACTAATGCAAATTATGCATAAATAATGAAATAGTAATTTGTACATGGTTATCTACAATACGTTGGGCCATAACATTCAGGACGTTCACTGTCTTTAAAACGGCATTCATTTCCGGAACTTGATGGACATGGAAACAAATGATAGTTTGATTTATTCTCATCCCAAGCTAAAGCCTCGACATTTTCCAATGCTAAGTCAGAAAGTTGAACCTCATTTGTATTTTGCTGGTAGTTCCAGCCTGCTACTGCGGCGATCGCTGCAAAAGCGATTACGCCGATGATTTTCTTTCCCATGTTTCTCTTTAATTATAATTGATATTCTATCACATGAAATTCAGGATTATCACTTAATCCATACAATTTATTTGTCGTAGGATTGATTGTAAAGGTGAAAATAGGCGAATCCAATGTATATCGTTGTAGAGGATTTCCTTTATCGTCAAATACAAAAAGTTGATCTTTTAGATATTTGTGGTTTTCACGATTAAAATAGATCCCAGAGTATAAAACATATACTCTCCCATTTATGGATAAAGGTGAAAAATATGCATCTCGTGATTGCCCTGAAACAGAATTAACATGAACTGATTCATCTTGAATAGTCTGTTTGATTACTGGAAAAAACAAATCAGGACCTTGTATTCTTTTTTTTAAATTGCCATATATATCATATAGCTCTATTAAATCTGTTTGTTTATAAAAAAGGAAGATCCCATTTTTATCCGGAGACAGGGTAGCATAACAGGAAAGTCCTTCTATTTTTTCAAAAGGGGTCAATATCTCTCCATATTCCGGGTATTCACCTTTTGTTTCTATAAATTTGCCTTCTGAGTCGTAGAATGATAAACGCTTTTGAGTACTATTATAAGCTGTTGTCATAAAATGGTGATTGGGTAAAATAACGATATTTCCAAAAAGATCAGGCAGCATAACTTCTTTTATTGCTGTTGGTGATATAGTATCTGAAAATAAGATGTCTTTTTTACGATAAGCAGATATGAATGGTCTTTGTGCATCTGATAGCCATAATAGGCTGTCAGATGATTGTATTTGTTGTATATGAAGAAATTCTCCAGGGCCATTTCCAAAAGAAATAGATGTGTTAACTTTCTCTCCTGTATTAACATTATACATATGCAATATATGTTCATCCATATCTTCTTTTAGAATAAGGATTGAATCTTCTATATGTAATGCTGTCGGACGCATTACCTCTTTAGAAAATTGAAGATCAGTGCCTTTAATCTCGCCTTTATCCAAGAAATCTGTCAATTTGAAAGATATGCAATTCTCATAAACTCCTTTGTTGTTACAAGAACAAAATGTAATAAAAATACATATACTGATAAATTTTGCAATTTTCATAACCTTTATTTTTTAATTGGCTATATAATATACTATTATGTAACGATTTAACTTTGACGTGATGAGATCTTTTTCATTCGGATCCAATTTCCCGTCATGCAAAAAGGATTTTAATGTTTTTTGTTTGATCCTATCTTCTATATCAGCCTCATATATGATCAATAACGGAATCTCTTTATTGTAAATCATCTCTTTGGTATAGTCGAAAAACTTATAGTCGAAATATTTGTTCAAATCAGTTGTTACTTTTTCTCGAAGAGACATGGAGCCAGATCTATAAAAAGAGAAAATTTTCACATGTCGACAATTTGATGTATCCGGAGTCAAGATCCAAGACACAGTACTTCCTTTTTTCGGATAAGCAAATTCAGTCAGTTCAAATTCATCTGGTATATGTTTTTGATCCACGTATTCCTTTGTGTAGATTTTGTAGTTGGTTTTTTCTTTAGTCGCTTTATTACTGATAGTTCTACTTTCACTATTGAAAGACGGACTATCTACGAACTTTCCATTGTTAGGGGTTGTCGTACGGCGAACACCTTTGGATGGAAATAGATTTTGCCCCCATGTGACGAAGGGAAACAATAATAATATGATGATTAATTTCATGGTATATTTATTTTAGAAAGTGCTGAAGAGGCTCCTTCAGTCACTTTCTTTATTCGACACGTTTTATCCTCTCATGTTTGGACAAACTTTTATTAAATTTCCCCAAATGGATGAATATACATTACAGGTACTACTAAAATCAACAATACAACCATAATAAGTACAATTTCCCCAATCTGTTTCGCCTTGGGCTAACGCTTCCGCATTAGCTAATGCTAAATCTGACAGCGGTACTTCATTTCTACTCTGATTGTAATTCCAGCCGGCAGCCACTGCTATTGCTACTAAAAGTGCTGCTCCAAGTATACGCTTTTTCATTTTCGTATTTTGTTTTATCGTTTTTGATTCAGTAAATTCCCTATCTTTGTTCATTCTTTTAAAGCAACAAGATAGCCAAATGATGTACTGAACTTGCATCATTCTGTTTTGTCCGGTTTATATTACCATCATACACCTCCTTTCTAAGGGGTTTCGGGGAGCTTGCCGTCGTAGTTTCTGAGGCTTTTCAGGCAGGCTCCCTTTCGTTCAATTACTGAACTTGGCCTCTTATTTTTACTTTGACAGGACTTGCTGTGTTACATTTTTTGTTTTTTCGTTTATATCGATTCCGTATATGGGTTTGTCTAAGGTGTATTTTTGTATGGGATTTCCTTTCAGGTCGAATACATATATATAACGCCCTCCGTCCTCCGGCTTTTCGCCCCGTTGATAAGAGGCTAATTTGTCTTTAAACCGGATTCCTTGGAATACGCTATAGATATATTTGTCAGTGATAACAATATCGCTGAATCCCATAATTCCGGTTGGGAAGCCTTCACCTTTGATGCTTTTAAACCGGGGTTCGCCGTTCGGACCGTATAATACGGTATGGGTATTCTCTTTGGTATTGTATATTTCGATGGATTCCCCTAATTGGGTGACCATTGCCAATATGCCATTGTGCGGGTTGTAATCGATAAAACTACGCCATGCCTGTGCTAATGCCGGACGGATTTCCGAAGCCAAATCTTTTTCGGTAGGTATTTTGCCGATGCTTCTGATAGGTTTACCACTGTAGTCGACTTGCCAATATCGGTGCTCTCCTAAATAGTCCGGGATCAGAAAACAAGAGTCTGTGGCACAGAAATCCAATGAACGGATTAGATTTTTATCTAATCGTATCACTTCCTGTCTTGTAGCTGAATGGTCTTTTGCTGAAATCGCCCAGCGTGAGATCTGCATCTTGTTTGCATCTCGCCTTGGGCCAATGCTTCAACATTCTGAAATGCCAGACTGTCCAATGTGCTTGTTTCATTATTGTAAAACAGGCTGCACACAGCCACCAAACAACTTGCAATAAAAAGCAATTTTAATACTGTTTTCTTTTTCATGTTCCTTTTTTTGAGCGTAAAAGTAATCTTCCGATTTAAGATTGTCAACTAAAAGTGGAAACACTTTGCTGTTTCCGGTGAAATGTTGCCAAAGTGTTGATTTTGCTTGTTCGTTTTGTTACTTTTGTCTCACAAATGAGATGAAAATGGAAAAACATAGATTTATTATAGTCTTTGGAGGGATATCGATTTTAACGATATTGGTCGTGTTTTTATCTTGTTGTTACTTTTCTCAAATTAAAAATGAGCAGATTCTTAAAGCAACTTATCTTTTTAGTCATGCAGTCGATCTGGAAAAGGAACTGATGCAACCGGAGTTTATCTCTTTCCCAAGATCTGATACCGGCATTTCTTCTGATTCTACTGTTATCGAGACCGAAAAGGGAAAAGTTGTTTATATGAAAAATAAGCAGGCGGATAGTCTTGCTTTGATCGATAAAAGAGAATGGTCTTTTCAGATGTTCATAGCATTCAAAAATCCCAATCGAGCCTTTACCCTCGACAGTCTTTTTCAAGAAGAACTAAAAAGTGAAGGCATAATTGCCCAGACAGCCGTTTCTTTTTCACAGGGTGACAGCCTTGTCAGTTGTTCGAATAAACTGTTATCTCAGGCAGGGATCGCTTTAGAACCCATTGTCTTTGGCGTAGAACATGATCAAAGAGAAATAAAACTACAAGCGTATGTCCTGTTTTCCCATTCCTATTTATTTAGCCGGATGCCTTTGATTTGGGGGCTGATTTTGTTGTGGTGCATTCTTGTTATTATAATTATGGCAACGCCGCAAAAATGTAGAGCATAATGAAGCGGCTGTTACTCCTGTTACGCCCGTACCGGTAGCGTTTTCTTCGGATGCTTCGGAGTGGATAGAGATAGCGCAGGATGTTTTTTTCAGCAAGAAAACGGGAGAATTGAAAGATCAAGATCATAAAGTTTTTTTGGCAAGAAACCGTTTACGTGCTTTTATCTGTTTTTGGGAAGCACCGGATCATACTGTCAGCTATCCTGTTTTTTGTAATGATGTGTTAGGGCGGCCTTTGAGCGAAGATGAATCGACAGAAGAAAATAGGCAGCAAAACCGAGCGATAAAGAAATCTATGACGCAAACCATAATGCGACTGCGAGAAGATTTGACAACTTTTCCGGAGTTGTCTATTGAAAATGCTTCCGGTTTATCTTATCGCCTGAATATTGGAACTGTCCGGGAGAGCAACATCGGGCTGGAGGATACCCGTAGTAGGTCATGCGGATCATAACCGGGGCGTTCTTCAAAATTTGGCATATTCCTGCCATTTTCAGGACAACCGCATCAAAATTTTCCAGGGTTGTGATCTACATATGAAGTTTTCTGCAAATCCTCTATCACTCCATCACTCCAAAGGTTGTAGCTATTAATATTCAAGCGTCAGAGACAGTGATACAAGACGTTTTCCTCTATCACTCCTCTATCACCTCTGGAACATGTTTTTTTGTTATATTATTGATAATCAGTATGCTGTATTCTATATGCTTTGGAAAAAGCATATAGAATAATCGAATAAACAAATGTAAAAATAATATAACAGGTATTAAATCGGCGAAATACGGTTCTTCATTCCACAAAAGCCCTCTCTTTTTTTGCCAAAGACAAGCAGATAATTCCGTAAACACCCCCATGTTGCCATCCTTAACACCCGGGTGTACCGACTTTCTACACCCGGGTGTTAAGGATGGCAACATGGGGGTGTCCGGCAACTAAAGTACCGTGCTAGACAATGAAAACCACCCGGTTTTACCTATTTTGCACTCGTTTTTACATAAAATAATCGCGTGATTTACAGGGATGGGAAAAACTGCTATTGCCAGTGATAGGGTAGTGATAGAGAAAACGGGCATGTATCACAAATCAGACAATTTGAATATCAACTGATAGAAAGAAATCAGTGATACAGTGACAGAGGAAAT
>NZ_CEWDCG010000137.1:0-8375 GCF_982436375.1 Coprobacter sp.
GTCCCTAAGGCCGAGTATAGGCTGATGTCGTTATATCCGGTGCATTGAATTTTCAAGTTATCCCCTTTAAAGACGGGATTGGGAAATACTGTAATTTCGGTATTTTTTTCTTCGATTTTGTCGGTAGAAGAAGAATCATATTCTTTACCGTAAGCTTCAAATTCGCAGAACTCCAGTTTAGCATAACGTTTTATATTTACAGCAGCTTTTACGCATGACCCTATGGCAGGTTTAGGTAGGTAAACGATATTTTCGTTTTTTACATCGTTTAGTGTATAAACTTCTTCAAAAGTGTCTCCGTCTCCTACATATAATTTTACCTCATTGGGTAAATAGTTACCACTGAAAGTTAATCCGAATTGATGAAATTCATAGGTATCCCAGACATTAACGATTGCACTACGATCATATTCTGCCGTAGAATAACCTGGTTTCCAAGCCGTTGTTTTGTTGTTATCGGTAAGTAATCCTGTATGAGATAACTGAGAACCTTCATAGGTATCAGCTTCTTCCCATAATAGTAAATTCCTTAAAGAGGGATCATTTACTCTTACTTTAAAAGTTTCGGTACATTCCCAATCTCCGTTGGTTAAGTGGATTGTAATGTCCGATTCTCCAACAGCAGTGGCGGTAAGATTTACTTTTACCGAAGTTTCGTTTATTTCGTTTATTTCTGTTTTTACTGTATTTCCAGAAGGTATTACTTCGATATTGAAATTGTTTTCTTTATTGTAGTTTCCGAGAGAGATAGGAATGTTCACCAGTTGCGTATCTTTCAAATTCATTTCAATATTTTCCGGTATTTCGATTTTAGGACCATCATTGGGTATAGCCAAAGCTTCGAATTCCCAAATACGGATGGTAATAGGTTTTGAATCATATATTTCGAATTTGACATAACGTGCGACTTGAGGTCTTATATAATCTTCTTTGGTGTTGTCTTCATATCTGTTTTTTTCATCTACGACAAGTTTCCAATCTACTTTATCTTTACTGAGATAAATTTTGTAGTTAGAAATATTTCCCGATTTATCTTCGAGATTACCACAGTCGAAAATTTTGAATGCTTGTAATTTATAGCTTTGTTCAAGGTCGATTATTACCCAATGTTCACGTCCTCCGAAGCACCATTTGTTGTGTATGTTTGCTGTACCTGACGGAACTTCTCCATCGACAATATATCCCGGATGTTCATTTATGATAGAACCGCTGTGAGAATCAATAGTTTTGCCTACACTTACTACTTCCAGATCAGCATTTGCCGTGATTTGTACTAATTTTTGTTCAGTTTTAGTGCTTGTTCCTATATTATTTGTAACGGCAACAGTAATATCATAAAATCCTTCTTTATCGAATTTAAAAATTGCTTTATTACCGGTTGTTCGAACTAAAGTCGCTCCTTCTGGGGTTGTCCAATTATATTTCAAAGAATAGCCTTCTGCTTTTGCTTCTGCTGTGATTTCAGAACCTATTTCTGCTAAAGTTTTGTTGACTTTGATTGTTATTTCAGGTGCGGTTTGTTCAGGAAGGGGTATGTCTATATAAGCTTCAGCAACTTCTTTCATCTCTTTTGAGACAGTGACAATATAGGCTCTGACCGAATTTCCTGTTATTGCAGTACGCATGATATTCGGTATATAGAACCCTTCACTGCGGGTTTGTCCTTCTAATGTTTTGTTTCCATCTTTATCGATATAAATATTGAAGTGATGAATGTTTTCGAAATTTTCAGCATCCCAAGTAAGACGTAAGTCACCACCGAATTGGGTGAGAGGTTTTTCTGTTTTTAAATTTTTGACCGGGGCAATTGCTGGAGCGTAGTTTTGTGGAATGATTCCTAATTGACCCAACGAAAGACTAAAATTACTCGTTCCTGATTCTGAACGAATATTCAAAGCAATAATTGAGATGGTTTTGTTATTTAAAGATGACAGATCTACCTCAGCAACCGACCATCCGTTGACTTTTGATGTTTCGTCGATGGAGAACGTAGTAAAAGAGTTGGCATTTTCTGAAATACCGACTTTTAACTCTAGTTTTTCATTCCCGTTTTTTTTATAAATCAGTTGAAATTTATCTCCGTTAGCTGCAAGGATATGGGTTTTGTATAATCGCATCAAATAATTGGTATTTGCAACAAGTTTTCCTGAAATGGATAAACTTGAGCCGATATTGTAAACGTCATCCCAGTTGATTTTTACGGTTAGGTCTTTTTTATTTCCAGAGGGGCAGTCTATCCACCAGCGCCATGTCGGCATTATTGTTTGCATACCGCGATGATACCAATCGACTGTTCTTAATTTTACTCCGTTAATATAGAATCCTTTTCCTTGACCAGTACCGAATGTGGTTACGAACGGCTTAGATTGGATTACAGATCTTTCCATAATAGCATTGGCTAATCCTGGCCATGAATCGTAAGAATTACGGGCACTGACATCAGACGGGTCATTTGCAAGGTTAGTCCAGAAACGGTCTTCATTTCTGAAAACATTTTCCATGGCTGTATAAGCAACATATCCAAAACCCGAACCGTTGTTTAGTAAATTCTCAACGACTTTTTTCCAGTTTACTTCTTCGGGATTAAATAAATCGATAGAACCGGCATGGCCGTTTTGAGGATATAGAGCCTGGAATGCGGCAGCATTTGTCGAACTTAATCCGCTTTGTGCGATTTCTGCACCGAAGTATAATTTCTTAAATATATCGGTGTCAGAAATTCCTCCTTTTTTTAGTATAGAAGTTTGCGATGAAATGTTGGAACTTGTTGCGCTACCGTAATTAAGCATGTATGATACGCCGGGGAGTTTTACCATATCTTCGTAAGATCCGATAGATGTGCTACCATCATACCATTGCATTTCCATTTCGGGGTGTCCGTTGCTTCGTGCTATAGACAGGAATGAGTCCATGAAATCTTTCCACTGAGCAGGAGTTGTCCCCGACGTTTCGGTTTCTTGATTGATAAACCAGCCGTCGAAACCATAATATTCGGCAATTTCATACAGTTTTTGGGCATAAAGATATTTCCCGTTTTCGATGGACAGAAATTCTTGTACCCATTCAGGAGCACCGCCATGAGTTCTGGTCGGGAAGAATACCTGTCCTAATACTTTTACTCCATTAATATGGGCAATGTCTGTAACAGGAGCAGACGGGGGCATAATGATACCTTCTCCTGCTGAACCTCCCCACCAGATCAATAAGTCGAGATATTGCCAATAAGTAGGGTTGTAACCTATGAAGTTTCTGGCGTCTTGGGATGGTGTCTGGCTACAAGATGGATTCATGGTTAGACATGCAGCTACTTGTCCGTCATAAAATTGGTAATTGTTTGCTTTTATCGTATTATCTTGAAAACGATCTTGCAATTTTACTGTGCTCCGGTTGAATTTGGCATCGACATCTTTTTGCGGAGTCCAATCTTTTAGGAAATTGAGTTGCCAGCATCCGCTGAAAGGTTGCTGCGCCTGGCTATTCATAAGGAATAGTGAAAGGATAGCGAATAAAAGAATCTTTTTTTTCATAAATATCATATTTATAAGATTGTATTTTTCATTATTGAGGTATTATCTGAAGTTATTTGGAGTATTCCTTTTTCCCGAATCATCGTTGGTATCCATTATGTCCCACCAAACACGACTTCCTTGATTTATGTCGGCAGGAATATTTTCCCGATTGTAATCTATTTCATCCTGTGGATATCTGACTCTTTTGATAAACTTATTTTTAGGAACATCTACCGTACTCATATTGACAGGATTCATTAGTTTTGGATAATCTGTACGTCTGAATTCCGCCCAACCTTCATTGCCGTTTGGGAATATGGCTAACCATTTTTGTGTAATGATTTGTTCTAACATTCCTTCTTTATCCATCGTTATGAATGGATTTTGTTCTGGATCGGAATAGATGATCAGACCTTTGATATAGTTATTTATATCAGATTCCGGGATATGGTAATAACGTAATGATTCGCGTATTCCGGCTTCGAAATAGTTTTGTGGAGAATCAAAAGCTCCATTCCATTTTCGTAAAGATGCTTCGGCTAACAGGAACTGACATTCAGCATAACTTAACCATACGGATTCTCTACTGTATCCGAACCAATATTGATCTTCATTTACTTTACCGTTTTTAAAGTTACAGCGTAATACAGAGTAAGGTTCTGCATCGTCTTTAATTTCGGAAGCATTTCCAATTTCGCAACCTCTAAAATCGACATCTTCAAATTCGATATCCATTTCCAACGCTTCTTTTGGGGTAGGGTGATACCATGAGATAGCCAGGCGAGGGTCTCTGAAAGAACTAATGTTTTTATATGCGAGTTCCAAATCTTTGGACATGCATACATCGGTATATTTGAAACTGCATAACGCATAAATGTTTTCATCTCCGCCGGCATCTTGTCCACCTAAAGCGATTGGTGCGTATTTAGGAATTGTACGCATATTATCATCTGAAGATTCCATTAGGCCACCCGGGTGGGTCATTGCGGCAACAGCTTCTTTTTCGGCTCTTTCAGGGTCGATATTAGATATACGCAAAGCCAATCTTAACCGTAGTGTATTGGCAAATCGAATCCATTTTCCTTCATCTCCGCCATAACATCGATCATCATTCCCAAAATTAAAGGAGCATGCTCCGGGAACAATATTGTTTGCAGCTTGTTCTAATATTCTGAAAATCATATCATATATTTTTTCTTGAGTATTATATGGTACTTGTTCAGGAACACTCAGACCTTTGATATAGGCACTGAACGGCATGTCTCCGTAAGTATCGGTCATACAAGATGCGAGAAAGGCATAATAAATGCGAACTATATAGAATGCATTTTTGTATGCATCTCTGTCAACATACCAAAATGTCCTTATCATTGTTGCATATTCCGAACTGCGATCTTTGTAAAAATGATTCCAGCGAGCAGCAGACCAATTGTCTGTATAAGTGTAATTAGGAGATAATTCCGAAAATCCGGGACAGTTGTTGGCAAAATAGCCACAATAAATATCGTGAGTGAGATTTGTTGTTATTTGATAATTATTATAGATTCCTTCATAACTGAACTGGCGGAATAATAGTCCCATGCCGTCTTTCCCCGCTTTTAGAGATGCGAGTTCGGTAGGGTCAATTGTTTCTCCCAAATCAATATCGGTAGCACCGTCATCAATATCACTTTGTATGATAGGTGGATTTAACGGGTTGATATTCATTCCGGAAAAATCATCGATACAAGAGGCCGTTAGTAGTGTTATGCCTGCAAATAATGACGAGAAAAATGTTTTGTATATTTTTTTTTGTGTATTCATAATATGTAAATTAAAATTAGAAACCGACACTTACTGAAAAGCCTAATGTGCGGGAATAAGGAACTGAGGTGAAATCTATTGCTTGGGAAAACATGGAGGTGTCAAATCCGCCTTCAGGACTTGTTCCCGGTGTGTGTTTTAATAAATAACAGAGATTACGTCCTACAAAGGATACCTTTAATGCAGTAAATGGTGTTTTCTTTAATATTTGTTTTGGAAAACTATATCCTAAAGAGATTTCTTTTAATTTTATAAAAGAAGCATCATAAATAAATTCTTCGGCAACAGCTTGTTCTCCTCCTATCGATTGATAATATTGACGTGCTGAGATGGCTTGTGTATTTGGTGTTCCATCATCGTGAACTCCAGGAAAAATCAAATTATCCCGCTTTTCTGTTCTTTGGGCAGTACCATAATATGTTGCAATTGCTTCTGAAACAGAAACGATATCTCCTCCGAATTTCATATCAAATAGAGCGGAGAGAAAGATATTTTTGTATGAAAATGTGGGTGTAACAGACATTAAAAGATCCGGTTGAATATTTCCTATTTTTTCTCGATTTTTGTTATATCCTTTTTTAGGTCTGCCGTCGTCTTCAACTAAAATATTACCATTTGCATCTTTCAGATAAGTTATGATGGGATAGATATCTCCGAGAAGACCTCCTTCTTCGGCTCCTACTCTGACTAATAATTTATCTTCGCCTTTAAATTCCATGTATTTAGCCGATTCGTGCAATTCTTTTACAATAGAGCGGTTGTGAGACAGGTTGATATTCAAATCAAAATTGAAATCTTTAGTTTTGACAGGAGTTGCATATACCATAAGTTCGATACCTTTGTTTAATATGCGACCGGCGTTTATCCATTTCGATTCCCATGCTCCGGACGTAGGAACTTTCATGATCTGATTTTTAGTCATGCTGTGATACCAAGTAAAGTCTAATCCTAATCTATTGTCGAAGAAGCGAGCATCTATTCCTATCTCGTATGAAGTAGAAATTTCTGGCTTGACGTCTGGGTTCGCTTTTGTTTTGTCCGAAATAATCGATGGCCCTTCAAAAGATTGTGTCCATCCCATGTAATTGAGAGATGTATAGGGTTCGGTATCTTTTCCTACCTGAGCCGCAGAGAGCCGCAGTTTGGCGAATGTCAGCCAGGATGGAACATTATAGTTGGTCGATTTTATAAAATCGGAAATAATAAAACTCAAACTTGCCGAGGGATAAAAATATGAGTCTTTTACAGTTGTAGACCAATCGTTTCGTGCAGTCAGGTCAAGAGATAAATATTCTTTGAATGACAATTGGGCTGTGGCGAAAATTGAACGGACGGCTTTTTCTTTAAAAGATTGGTTTGCGAGCGTCTTGTCTGCATAATTTAAAAACCAGTGATCTTTTATAGGCATATTTTGTCCGCTGGTCATCAATGCTTCTTGGCTTTGATACATGATATTACCCCCTATAGAGTATCCCAATCTGAAGTCAGGGTTTAATTGGTTATCTCCGAGTATCATGAATTCTGCATTTTGTTCGAAAAAATTTTCTTCACCTTTATTGAATCGGTCTTGCAGAACGATTTCTGATGTACCGTTCGTACGGTTTGTATCTTCTATTTTGGTACGGTAATAGTCGAATGCATATTTTGCCGTTGCATGTAACCAGGGTGTAAAATTGATTTTCATGCTGTAGTAGCCGAAAGCTCTCCACCTATCGTCAAGATTTGAAAGTTGGTTGTTTACGTAATAAGGATTTAATACATCTTCTTGAGGACCATACCAGTTTACGTGCATTTTATCCGCAGTATAATATTTTTGCAGGTCTGTTAACCTGATATTTGCCGGAAGCATTAATAACTGGTATATTTCTCCATTTTTTCCGTTAAAAGGCCGATTTTCGGCTTTGGTTTTTGAAAGAGAGACTTTAGAATCCAGACTTAGAAATTTATTAATTGTAGTACCGGCTTTTAAGTCGATATTTATTTTTTTTAGATTCTCTCCTTGAAATAGCCCGTTGCTATTGAGACTTCCGATAGAAAGCCTGTAATTTGACTTATCTGTAACATTCCCGAGCGAAACATTATGGGATTGAGAGAATCCGGTATTAAAATAATCATCAAAAGTGTCGGTATAATTTGAATAAGGCATTGTTTCACCGTTCCATGCTACATACTCGTGCCCATCTAGTTTTGCACCGAAACTGTAGGGTGTTGATTGGGTGTATTTATCATCGATTCCTTGACCGTAAAGTTGTTGACGATGTAATGTCTCTGAAACGTGTGTCCATGTAAAGCTTCCGGTATAGTTGATTCCGAACCCTTCTTTACGTGTACCGCTTTTAGTTGTGATCAGAATAACGCCGTTACCAGCTCTAGAACCGTAAAGTGCAGCAGCGTTTGGACCTTTTAATACGGATATGGATTCAATATCTTCCGGATTGATGTCGACCGAAGCTCCTCCTCTGTCAATACCTCCATATAGAGATGCAGATGAGCTGCTGTTATCGTTAAAGGGGACTCCGTCAACAACCCATAATGGTTGGTTGTTATCCGTCAGAGAACTGTTTCCTCGAATTGTTATTTTGGTAGAACCATTAAGGCCGGTACCGGATATGTTCATTTGTATACCAGCGACTTTTCCTTGTAGAGCTCCTGTGACTGAAGGATCCCCGGTTTTGTTTAGTTCATCCCCTTTTAGTTCTTGTATAGAATACCCTAACATTTTCTTTTCTCGTTTAATACCTAAAGCAGTAACGACAACTTCATCAATAGCTTGGGTATCTTCGTTAAGACTAATATTTAAATTCCCGTCAGAAGAAATTGAATGTAGCTCGGTTTTGAAGCCGACATAGGAAAATTGGATGTCATTGTATCCAGACGGAACAGTTAAAGTATAATTTCCGTCTATGTCTGTTACTGTTCCAAATGTTGTTCCTTTTACCGAAACGCTTACTCCAATAAGGGGTTCCCCGGAAGAGTCGGTGACGCAACCTTTAATGATTTTTTTTTGAGGATTATCTTTATGAACTGGAGTTTGTTCTTTTTTATGTTTAGTATATAAATAAA
>NZ_CEWDCG010000138.1:0-8341 GCF_982436375.1 Coprobacter sp.
TATTGTTGCTCGGATTTGTAGAACTTCGGGCACAAGTCGATGCCCAGTTCAGTCAATATTGGGCATTGCCTAATTATTACAATGCCGGAGCGGTAGGACAAGACGGTAAGTTGAATATTCGTGCCGGTTCGCGTCAGCAGTGGGTAGGTATGCCCGGAGCACCCAAGACGTTTTTAGTTTCGGCCGAAATGCCTTTTCGCTTATTTAAACAGAATCATGGAGTAGGGTTGGCGATGACAAACGAAACTCTCGGTCTGTATTCAAACATGACGATTGCCCTCCAATATGCTTATAAAGTGCGTTTATGGCAGGGACAACTCAGTCTGGGATTACAGTTGGGGTTACTCGATCAGCGTTTTGACGGTACGGAAGTTTCTATACCTGAAAGCGATTATCACAATTCTTCGGATGACGGTATTCCCCAAAGTGAGTTGCAGGGGATGGCATTCGATATGGGATTCGGAGTATTCTATTCCCACAAATATTTTTATGCAGGTCTTTCGTCAACACATCTTACCGAACCGGTGATTACGTTCGATGAAAAATATGAAACTTATACGGGACGTTCGTATTATTTTATCGCCGGGGGCAATATTCCTTTTAAAAATGCGTTATATGAGTTGCAACCCTCGCTTTTGTTAAAGACGACGTTTCAAATCACTCAGGTGGAGTTGACAGCTCGTCTGAGGTATAATAAGTTTTTGTGGGGGGGATTGTCTTATCGCTGGAAAGATGCGTTGGTGATTATGATTGGTGCTGATTATAAAAACTTTATGTTGGGATATTCTTATGATTATCCGGTTTCTGCAATTGTAAAGGCAACAAGCGGGAGTCATGAAGTTTTTTTAGGATATAGTTTAAAGATAGATTTTTCAAATAAGAACAAGAATAAACATAAAAGTATTCGGATACTATAATTTATGAAGAAGATCATGTTATTTTTGGCAATCGTGGGCATGTTGGTATCTTGCGCTCCGTCTTCTGCACCTAACGGTGGAGAGGTGGTGGGAGTAAGCAGCACTGCTTTCGGTGAGCCTACACCTTACGGTATGGTATTGGTAAAGCGCGGTTCTTTTGAAATAGGTCCGTCCGAGAAAGATACTCTTTGGGGAACGCCCCAAACGGCGAAAGGGATATCTATTGATGCTTTCTGGATGGATGAGACCGAGATAACCAATTCCGAGTATAAACAATTCGTGTATTGGGTGCGGGATTCGATTATTCGGGAACGTCTGGCCGATCCGGCTTTTGGCGGGAACGAAGCATTTAAGATAGAAGAAGATCGGGATGGAAATCCGGTAAAACCTCATTTGAACTGGAATAAGGCGATTCCATGGCGTAATCCGACCGAAGATGAGGCTCGGGCGATTGAGAGTGTCTATCGGATCAATCCGATTACCGGCGCAAAAGAATTGGATGTGAGACAACTTAATTATCGATATGAAGTGTTTAACTATACCGAAGCTGCAAAACGGAAACATCGTCTCGACCCGGCACGTCGCATTTTGAATACTGACGTACAGCCCGATCCTGAGGCAGAAGTGCTCATTTCCAAAGATACGGCCTTTTTCGATGATGATGGGCGGATTATTACACAGACGATTGTTCGTCCGTTGCAAAGCGAGTTCGATTTTCTGAATACCTATATCGTTAATATTTATCCTGATTCTACGGCTTGGGTAAATGATTTTGATAATGCATATAATGAACCTTACATGCGTATGTATTTTGCACATCCGGGTTATAACGATTATCCGGTAGTCGGTGTTTCATGGGAACAGGCGACAGCTTTTTGCGTATGGCGAACTCATTATTTGTTGGCCGGAATCAAAGGCGCTTCGTATATAGAGCCTTATCGTCTGCCTACTGAGGCCGAATGGGAATATGCGGCGCGTTCCGGAAAGAACGAAAATAAATTCCCTTGGTCCGAAGATGCTCCGATGTCTGATAAAGGATGTTTTTACGCTAACTTCAAACCGCAAAAGGGGAATTATGTAAAAGACGGAAATCTTATTACATCCCGAGTCGGAACATATCCGCCTAATGAGTTCGGACTTTACGATATGGCGGGAAATGTATCGGAATGGACATCGACAGCTTATACTGAGGGTGGAAATCTTTATACCAGTGACATGAATCCCGATTATCGTTATAATGCGGCGAAAGAAGATCCTTATCGGATGAAAAGGAAGATCGTACGTGGCGGTTCGTGGAAAGACGTGTCGAATTTTGTACGTTCTGACATACGTATGTGGGAATATCAGAATGAACAGCGTTCGTATATCGGTTTCCGGTGTGTACGTACGCAAGTGGGATTCGCCAAAGGTCGTAAATAATAAAAGGATTTAAAGTTTACCATTATGGGAAAATATAAAAGATATAAAAATCGTATTGAGAAATTTCTTTCGGGCGATTCCGGAAAACGATTCTTTAATTTTGCTTATAGTATCGGTGCTGCTATTGTAATTTTAGGGGCTTTATTTAAGATATTGCACCTTCCGGGAGGTAATTTTATGTTGTCGGTCGGTATGGGGGTAGAGGTGATGATGTTCTTACTGACAGCATTCGACCGTCCTGCCAAAGAATATAATTGGGAAGAAGTGTTTCCCGTGCTATCGACCAAAGATCCTGAAGATCGTCCTGAATTTCATGGAGGTCAGGGCGGTGGCGTAATTATTAAGGGGGGCACCGGAGCGACCGGAACAGTTGTCGTTAACGGAGGATCGTCCGGAGTACATGTTTCGCCTGAAGAGGCCAAGAGAACGGCTGGCATTCCTTCGGACATACAGTTGGGGGAAGAAGATACGCAGAGTCTTTCGGAAAGCATTCAGAAACTTTCTGCCGCAGCCGACCAACTTTCGCGTATGGCTGAATTGACTGAGGCCACCCAAAATTATTTAAGTCAGTTATCAGCTATTTCCGCACAAATGGATCAGTTTAAAGAGGCTACACGTTCGTTGACGGAAGTTTCTAATATTTTGCTTGATTCCTATAAAAGTATAACCGAGAATTCTGAGGGTATTTCGGATCATTCTCAAGGGTATGTTACTCAAATGGAAGATCTGAATCGGAATCTGGCTGGTCTGAATACGATTTATGAAATCCAATTGAAGAGCATCAGTTCACAATTGGATAGTATCGACCGGGTCAATGCCGGATTAAAGAGCATTCGGGATATGTACGAACATTCGATGAACGACAGTAATCGTTATTGTGAAGAGACGGAAAAGATGACTAAGTACATGGCACAATTGAATGCCGTATATGAAAATATGCTTGCGGCGATGACCGTAAATATGTATAACCGTCCGATGACGCCTCCTCAGCCTCCTGTAACTCAGACAACTTCTGAAGAGGATGAAAATAAAGCGGTTGCTCAATAAAGAAATTATAGATTATGGCATCACCTAATTCAAATCTCTCTCCCCGGCAGAAGATGATAAACTTGATGTATATCGTCCTCACAGCCATGCTGGCATTGAACGTATCGTCCGATGTGCTGAACGGGTTTAAGCAAGTAGATGAGGGATTGGTGCGGACGACACAGAATTCGACGATACAGAATCAGGCTCTATATAATGAACTTTCGGCATTTAATCAGACCAATCCCGAAAAGTCCGGAGCTTGGTATGGTAAGGCGACAGAAGTGAAAAACCGTACGGAGTCTCTCTATAAATATCTTGATGAGTTGAAATTGCGTATTGTGCGTCAGGCAGACGGAAAGGATGGCAATGTCAATGATATTGTACATCAGGATGATCTGGAGGCCGCTTCTTATATTATGCTTTCTCCGCGTACGGGAGAGGGTAAAAAACTCAGAACGGCATTGGAGCAATACAGTGACTTTGTCACGCCGATGATTACCGATACGATTCGGCGACAGATTATTTATGATTATCTGTATCCTCGTATTGCAGGACAGTCGGAACGGAATCATAAAAAATGGGAAGAAGTGATGTTCGAGAATATGCCTGTTATCGCAGCGGTTACTTTGTTGAGTAAAATACAAAGCGATTTGCGTTATGCCGAAGGGGAGATCTTGCATGCTTTGCAGAAAAATATAGACGAAGGAGACGTCCGGGTGAATCAGTTGAATGCATACGTGATTCCGGCTTCTAAAACGGTAATGCGGGGGGGAAAATATTCTGCCAATATTGTATTGGCGGCTATCGATACGACTCAAGCTCCGGCAATATATATCGGAGGACAGAAACTTCCCGAAGATCGTAACGGACTGTACGAGTTTGTATGCGGGAAAACCGGAGTATTCGACTTTAGCGGGTATCTTGAAGTTCCTCACGGAGACGGAACTCTGACTCGTCATGATTTTACTTCGTCATATACGGTAATAGACCCCACGGCGACAGTATCGGCAACAATGATGAATGTTCTTTATGCCGGTATCGACAATCCGATCAGTATTTCGGTTCCGGGCATTCCGACACAAGCGGTTCAAGCTACTATGTCGGGAGGGACGTTGACCCGTTCCGGAAATGGTTGGATCGCACGTCCCGGAAAAGTCGGACAGGATGTGACGATTACGGTGACCGCATCTATGGAGGGCCGTTCTCAGGTCGTGAATACGACGACTTTCCGTGTTCGGAAATTGCCTGACCCGATGCCTTATATTGCATATAAAGATGATAAAGGTAATGAACAGCGTTATAAGGGAGGAAAACCTTTCTCAAAGCGAATATTGTTGTCTGCACCGGGTATTCAGGCGGCAATAGACGATGATTTGTTGAATGTATCTTATCGTGTTTTACAATTTGAAACCGTATTTTTCGATTCTATGGGGAACGTAATTCCCGAAGTTTCTGACGGGGCATCGTTCTCACAACGTCAAAAAGATGCTTTTCGCAGGCTCTCCAGAGGAAAACGTTTTTATATTTCCCGGGTTAAAGCGGTCGGCCCTGACGGAATAGAACGAGACTTGTCTCCGATAGAAGTGATAGTAAATTGATAAAAGATTTAAGAAATAGAATAGAGCGTATGAAAATAGCAGTAAAAGGAGTTATTCCGGTACTTTGTCTTTTTATGGCGATGCCATTGCTCCGGGCTCAGAATAATAACAGCAGTACGGTGCGTACGGGTGTGGTGGGAAGCACGAACAATACTTCGTCTTCTTCTATTTCGGTGCGGGCAAAGTCTTTGTATGAGAAAGAAGCGATCTCTCCCGCCGATATTCCTTGGATGCGGGTTATTTACCGTTCTTTAGATCTGAAGGAGGAGAAAAATATGCCTTTGTACTATCCTGAAGAACCGACTGAAAATCAGGAAAATCTTTTTAGATTGATTATGAGGCTTCTGACAGAAAATAAGATCGTTGCGTATGAATATCTGGACGGAAGAGAGGTATTTACCGACCAATATAAGATGAATCTGAAAGATCTGTTGGACAAGTTCCATATTCTGTATGAAGAGAAAGAAGGACGCACCTCTAAGAGTACCCGCTATATCGTGAATGAGAGCGATGTGCCTTCTAATGAAGTCCTTTCTTACTATATTCGGGAAAAATGGATATTCGATCAACGTAATTCAGGTCTGACTTCCGTAATCGAGGCGATTTGTCCTATACTGCATCGTGTCGGTGATTTCGGAGGAGATGCCATGACTTATCCTATGTTTTGGATTAAATATGACGATTTGCGGCCTTATATGGCACAACAGTATATTTTGACGAACAATGAAAACAATGTACAGAATTATACTTATGATGATTATTTTAAAATGAGAATGTTCGAAGGCAAGATATATAAGACGACCAATTTGAGAAACATGTCGTTGATGCAATTATATGATACGGCGGAGAAACAAGACAGCGCACGGGCCGGTATCGAAAAACAGTTGCAAAATTTTGAAAACAGCCTTTGGGTAAAATCTCCCGCTCCGGTAGAGCAAGCTTCTAAGGATACGGATAAAAAAACGACAACGGCTTCATCCGGTCAAAATGCGACGGAAAAAGAAGTGAAAAGTTCGGTGCGTTCTTCTCGAGGAACGACAACATCCCGCTCGTCCGTAAAATCAGGAAGTTCAAAATCTGTAAAGAGTAAATCTTCTCGTTCGTCATCTTCCAAATCTGCACCGATACGTTCGGTACGAAGAACGAGATAAAAAATGAAATATAAAAACCTCAAAAAACAAGGGACTGTTTGAATTTTGTTCGAGTCGGATTTGAAAATTTCTTTCGATAATATTTCCCTGTCGGAAAATTCAGGCGGGCTTTAAGCAAACATCTTAATGTTTGCTTGTTTTTTTATAAATCATTGTTGATTCAGTGGACTATCTGGAAATTTGCGGAACTTTTGTCGGATTGCTTTATCTGTGGTTAGAATATCGGGCGAGTGTTTATTTGTGGCTGGCAAGTATTGTGATGCCGGCAATTTATATTTTTGTTTACTATCGAGTCGGCCTGTATGCCGATTTCGGCATAAATATCTATTATCTTCTTGCAGCCCTTTATGGGTGGTATATATGGAAGTATGGGAACAAAACGGAGAATGGAGCAAGGAAACAGCCTGTCGGAGAATTGCCCGTTTCCCGTATGCCTTTGCATTATTATCTCCCCTCGACATTCGTCTTTATTTTTTTGTTTGTTGCAATAGGATATATATTGCTTTTCTTTACCGACAGCAATGTTCCTTGGTGGGATAGTTTTACTACGGCGCTCAGCGTGATTGCATTGTGGATGCTTGCACATAAATATGTAGAACAATGGTTGGTCTGGATTGTTATCGATGTAGCATGTTGCGGCCTTTATGTTTATAAAGGCCTCTATTTTACTGCATTCCTGTATGGATTTTATGCCGTAGTCGCTATCTTTGGGTATTTAAAATGGAAAAAGATGATGCAATGAGCAGAAATGATGTTCCTCTGATTGAAAATAATCTTGATTTTCTTCCTTTTGTACCGGATGCCGTTATTTTGGCTGACGGTGAATATCCGGTACATGAATATCCGTTGCGTTTATTACGGGAAACACCGTATATCGTTTGCTGTGATGGGGCTGCAAATACATTTATCTCTCACGGGTATATTCCGAATATGATTATCGGAGACGGAGATTCTTTGTCTGTCGAGAATCGGATGCTCTATAAAGACCGGTTACTCTATGTTGCCGATCAGGAGACGAACGATCTTACTAAAGCGATTCGTTTCTTGCTCGGAAAGAATTTTCGCAATGTCGTTATTTTAGGAGCTACCGGGAAAAGAGAAGACCATACGTTGGGGAATATCAGCTTACTCATGGAGCATTTTCCCTGTTTTTTACACTTGGCTATGGTGACCGATTATGGAGTATTTATACCGGTATGCGATAGCCATACATTCGGTTCTCGTCCCGGACAACAAGTTTCTGTTTTCAATTTCGGTGCATGTGACATGCATTCCGAAGGACTGGTGTATCCGGTCAGGGATTTTTCCCGATTATGGGAAGGAACACTCAATGAAACTTCAGGAAGTGCTTTTTCTATTTTTTGCAAAGGTAATTATCTGCTATATTTAGCTTATGATGTAAAATGAAGAGTTTAAAGCCGGTCTGAATTTTCTGACGGAAAAATATTGCCGAAAGAAACTTTCAAATCTGTACCCGAGTAAAATTTAGACGGCCGGCTCTTATTCTTTGATAATCTTGAACTCTTTTGCTTCTTTTCCTGCAATTACCTTGAGAATATACCAGTTTGGGGGATATGAAGACATGTCGATGGAAATCGGTGCGGAGCTGTTCCCGATTTCGGATTTTAACAAAGAACCTTTACTGTTGTATAATCGAGTTTGTATGTCGATTGCATCTCCCATGCCTGAAAATACGATTTTTACGACTCCTCGGGTCGGATTAGGATATACTTTCATGGCTTTTCCGGCTATCGGTTCAGGATTTGTTCCGGATGTTTTCTCTTGTATCGTCCTTTGTAGATTTTGCACCGAAATTTTATACCGGAGTATTACATTCCCGATGCGGTCGTACTCATATCTTATCGGTGTTTGGGCATAACCGTTTCCCGATAAAATGAGTATAAATAAGACCGAAAAGATTTTATTTTTCATTTTGATTATATGTTTTTGTGCTGAAATCGTTTTGTTTAGTAAAAAAAGTTCTTTATCCATCTTTATAAGATATTTCATAATAGCCATACTGTTTATGAATCGATGTTTTTCTTTAAAAGAAATATTGCATGATAAAAGATTCTATAATTTTATCATGTTGCATCTAAGAGCCTGTCTGAATTTTCCAATAAAAACCTGATCCGAGTAAAATTTAGACAGGCACTAACAGTTCTTTTTTTCCCGGAAATCTTCGATCATGGAGTCGATCTTTTGGGCGGCCGGAGTATCATCGTTT
>NZ_CEWDCG010000139.1:0-8338 GCF_982436375.1 Coprobacter sp.
CACGACACTACCGGAAACGGCGAACTCGATCGCCTTTCCCGTCGTGGTTAACGTGCCAGCAATAACTGGTTAAGTCGTTTGGATTCTCCGCCATGACTTGCACGTATTTCACCCCGTCCCTGGTTGCCGTTCTGGTTCCAGTCCGCAACTTTGACAAAGACATTCGTTGTCTTACGGATTACCTGCCTGTTCCAAGTGTATTCCAACTCGACAAGATAAGCTTTTTCTTGTCAACCACTTTCGGCGTGTGAAGGCGGTATTTGTCCAATGGATATAGTCTTTTCGGTCTTCCCATATGCTTTTCCTCCCAATTCAATATTCCTGCGGAGAAGCAAAGGTTATGTATTTTAGACAAACAAACCCGATTTTTGAGAAGAAAAACCGCAATTTAGACAAACAAACCGCACCATCAAGCACCATAAAACACCAACGCGACAAACAAATCATCTTTGTTTATCGCGTTGGTATTCACTCGTTTAACCTATCTGAAGGCTATTAATATTCTTCCTCGTTGAAGAAGAAATCTTCTTTACTAGGATAGTCGGGCCAAATATCTTCTATACACTCATATATCTCACCTTCATCTTCCATTTCTTGTAAATTTTCGATTACCTCAAGAGGGGCTCCCGAACGCATTGCATAATCAATCAACTCATCTTTAGTTGCAGGCCAAGGCGCATCTTCCAATTTTGATGCTAATTCTAACGTCCAGTACATAATTATATGCTTTTAATGTTTTCCTTCCAAATTTTCCGCAAAAATAGAATAAAATTTCTCATTCGCAACTATTATTCCAATAAATTTCTTCTATGCCTTCTTCTACATTCATAAAGCGCGATAAGACAAACAGATAATCCGACAATCGATTTATAAAACGAAGAATAAGGTCATCTACTTCATATTGTCCGGCAACTTCACAAATACGTCTTTCCGCCCGGCGACAAACCGTCCGGCAAATATGAGCTTTAACCGCAGCCGGAACTCCTCCGGGCAAAACAAATCGATTGAGCGGCGGCAATACACGGTCAATTTCATCGATCCGCCGTTCTATACGCTCTACATCCGTAGCTTTCATTCGGCTTGCTTCGCGCAATTCGGTAAATGCGGTATCAGTTGCCAGATAAGAACCTACGACAAACAGCTTATTTTGGATAAACTGCAATAGTTCTGTATCTGAAGATGAAACGGGCAAAGTCGCTATCAACATACCCAAGTATGAATTCAACTCATCAACTGTTCCATAAGCCTCTAAACGCACATCATATTTCGAAACACGCTTTCCTCCTACCAAAGAAGTTTGCCCCCGATCTCCTGTCCTCGTATAAATTTTACTTTTCTCCATAATTCATCAATTATATCGATATAATAAACAAATCAGCACCGCCCGGTTCTACCGAAGCAGTGCTAATTTAATCAAATTATATGATTTTCACACAATCATCCGATCATTTTATCCGGAACTTATAAACACATGTCTGCTGATAAGTTTCTCCGGGTTTAAGAATCGTATTCGGGAAATCCGGATGATTAGGAGAATCCGGGAAATGCTGTGTCTCCAAAGCAATACCACAACGGTAATCATACGGCTGTCCGGATTTTCCGGTAGCTGCCCCATCAAAGAAATTTCCGCTATAAAATTGTAATCCGGGCTCTGTGGTCCAAACTTCAAGCTGACGCCCTGTTACCGGTTCGAAAACAGTCGCTGCCCATTCCAAATTCTTATCAGTATGACGGTCTAACACCCAGTTATGATCATATCCCTGACCATTTCGCAATTGAGGGTCATCCATATCTATACGGCTGCCGATTTGGCGTGGTTTCTGAAAGTCAAAAGGAGTTCCGAGAGTTTCCTTTAACTCACCCGTGGGAATCAAAAGACTATCTACCGGAGTAAAATGAGAAGCCCGTATAGTCAACTCATGGGCTAATATATCCCCATTCCCCTCACCCTTAAGATTAAAGAAAGTATGGTTCGTCAAATTAACCGGTGTAGCTTTATCTGTGGTAGCAGTATAATTAATCTCAAAATCATCATTGTCCGTAAGCTCATAAGTCATTTTGACATTCAAATTACCCGGGAAATTCTCTTCTCCATCCGGAGATAAATAAGAGAAACATATCTTATTCGGCATCACGCTATCTACATTCCAAACCACCCGGTCAAAACTTTTAAGGCCACCATGCAAACATTGTCCATTATTATAAGCAGCCAACTGATATTCCTTGCCATCTAAAGTAAATTTACCGTTTGCAATGCGATTCCCGTACCTGCCGATAGCCGCACCGAGAAAACGTTCGCCCGGATTATTGACATAACTATGAATATCCTTATATCCGAGAACTACATCAGACATCTTTCCTGCCCGGTCAGGAGTCCATAAAGAGACCACCCGAGCTCCGTAATTCGTCACTTGCATAGCCATTCCTTTGGCATTTTTCAACGTATAAAGCGCGACTTTTTTACCATCTATAATGGTATCAAATTGCGAATCAGGCAACAAGGTCACTTTCGGACCGGAGTTGCACCCCACTAATAAAGGAAGTAGGAAACATAAAGATAATAACCGTTTCATTTGCGTATGTGATTAGTGATTAACAAATTCAACAAATCGAAAAAGAGATACCCTCTTCACTATGAAACAAAACAACAGGTACACCTTATTTCTAATTATTTTGCGAAAGCAAGATACAAATTTTTTTTGAAAAGCAATATTTAGAATGCAACAATATAATCTTGTTTATTTAATTTAGGATCACAAAATGCAATTCCCAAGTCAAATAGGTCCATTGTCACTCGAATTCTTTCGTCCGATATAAATCTGCGCCACGCATCTAAAGCTCTACTCTCCGAATGTATTCCTTCTATGAGGATAACGGTATTCTCTCCCAAACAGGGGAATAACCGATTATAAATCAATTCATATTCTTGTATATCAGATGGACGGTGAATGCAAATAAAATCGGGCGTGCCAAATTTCAAACATTCTGACAACCCTTCTGAAAAATAAGAGTTGAAAAAACGGATATTTTGCAAGTCAGAAGGTATGACATCTTTCGAGAAATTATAAATACGAGTATCTGGATCTGCGCAAAAAAGTTGAGACCGAGTATTTCCTAAATAAAGACACAAAGACGAAATACCCCAACAAGAACCATATTCAAATATTATATCCGGATGAAATCGGTTGACCATACGGAAAAGCAAGCGCCCATATTTTTCCGAAACAGGTTTGCGTCGTTGAAAATCATCTTGAGTAAGCTGGTTACACACCCGGGTATGCCAAACTTCCTCGATCTGTTGATAGGCATAATAACTATAAGTTTCTTCTATTACTTTGGTTATTAAATTATAAGCAAACGGGGAGTGGACACCGAAACCTTTCCGATGTCTTATTTTACGAAAATTTTTAGTACAATATTGCTTTAAGATACGTTTCGACATATCGTAATCAAACTATTTCCTCAATACAGAACTTAATTTAAGGTCGAGCGCAAAGGTATTGTTTTTTATTTAAAGATGAAAAACAGCTCATAAAATTACTCGTAAACAAATCACATGATATATATTTGTTCCCCAAACTACTTTATTTACAAAGAAATGAAAGAAAAAGACAGCATGGAATGGAAAGTATTGAGCAGTCAGTACATATCTCAAGAACCATGGTTTACCGTACGTAAAGAAAAAGTGCAACTTCCTAACGGAAACACGATCGATTCATATTATGTTTTAGAATACCCTAATTGGGTTAACGTAATCGCAATTACCAAAGACGGGAAATTTATTTTCGAACGACAATATCGTCATGGATTGCGAAGCACTTCATACGAACTGTGTGCCGGAGTTTGTGAAAAAGAAGATTCATCTCCGTTAATCTCCGCACAAAGGGAATTAATGGAAGAGACCGGTTATGGGAAAGGCGAGTGGGAAGAGTTTATGATCATATCTCCCAACCCGGGAACCCATACAAACTTAACCTATTGCTATCTTGCTACTAATGTAGAAAAAATATCCGAACCACATTTAGAAGCGACAGAAGATATACAAGTAAAACTCTTGAC
Organism: Coprobacter sp.; assembly: GCF_982436375.1. Lineage (NCBI taxonomy): Bacteria > Pseudomonadati > Bacteroidota > Bacteroidia > Bacteroidales > Barnesiellaceae > Coprobacter > Coprobacter sp. The sequence continues at coordinate 4,060 of NZ_CEWDCG010000139.1, forward strand.
TATCGAAGAAGTAAAAGATCTATTGGAAAATAATAAAATAACTCAAGCCCAACATGCTGCTCCCTTATGGAAGTATATTGCATTATACGGGGAAAACAGACATTCTTAAATTTTTATGGATCAATTAGAACAGCTATCAAAGCAAGAGCTCATCGAGTTAGTACATATTTTTGCTAAAAACATGCTGGCATTAGATGGTGTATGGTTTCAATCCATAGAGACTAAGCTCGGCATGGATGAAGCCATAGAGCATGATCAAAATGCATGGAGGAAATATACTGTAATTGAAGCCAAACGTATTAAAACGTTTTTAAAATTACCGGAAAAACCGGGTATAAACGGCTTAAAAAAAGCGCTTGATTTTCATTTTAACGCTTTTCTGAACCAAACAGAAACCCGGATAACCGAAGATACACTTATTTACAAAGTTATTGACTGTCGTGTACAGACTGCCCGTACTCGTAAAGGAATGCCTTTGCATCCTTGCAAATCGGTAGGGATCATAGAATATTCTTATTTTGCAAAAGAGATCGATTCAAGATTCGATTGTGAAACGACAAGCTGCTTTCCCAATATTACCGACCCGACATGTGCCTGCTGTTGGAAATTCACATTACGAAACGAGACTAAAACAGACTGAAAAAGCCCGAAAATATAATTCTATCAAATATCTTAAGCAAACTCCTAAGTTATAATAACACAATACGATTAAACATAAAAAATAACTTTCTGACATTATAATAAAGTATTTTATCGATTTTTTACTTTGATAACCAATTGAAATACTTATCTTTGTAGCGGAAATACTAAAAGAGTGTTATTTTAGTATGTGTGTGTATTGTGAATGTAAAAGCAGGAACTGGCAATATTGCCGATTCCTGCTTTTCTCTTTTAAACATTCCTATATTAATACTGTTTTATAAAACTCCTCCTATCAGCTCTCGTATCATAAGGGACAAGTGTAAAGCCATAAGAAACCTTACCGGGATTCAACTTAATCTGATATTCATTACGAGGCTGAGCTCCCCACGAATTATCACCTCCGATACCCATCATTTTATAATCGATGAAAAGATCTACCAGTTGCTGAGACTTTGCATCGCACGTATGGCGTTGGGTCAAAACCGACGGACGTTGAGGAATATCATCCCTGAATTCCCCACTATCTAAACTTTCAAGGGTATAATTCGAAACATTCATCTCCAACTTATCGTCTGCAACAACCAACAAACCTTTTCCTTTTTTATCGGATAGCGAGAACCAAATAATATCGGTACGGTGACTATTTTCCTGCGGACGAATATACGGCTCAAACATATCTGCCACACGACAAGAATATTCCCCGACAAAACAACTTGTTTTTCTATCCTGATAATTTTCCCACGGACCTCGTCCATAATAAGTAAGGTCAGTAAAATCGACCGGCATTTGCATCCGTAAACCGATACGCGGTATTGCCGGGACATCTTTATTGTTTACAGTAAATGTATTATCTACATTTATTACCCCATCGGCAAAAACTCTATATGACACATTCCAATGAGAATTGATACGACGATAAGGATAACTACATGACACCATCACACCGTTTTCCGTTTTTTCTACCGCAAAATTTTTCGGTACAAGATTCTGGTATGTTGCATCTTTCCAAACCCTCAAACGATTAGGGGTATCCCATCCGTAGTCATTATCCAAAGGCGCTCTCCAAAATACAGGTCTCAGTCCGAAACCATTCAAGATATATTCAGTTCCTTTATATCGGTATGAAGTCATAAAGCCAGAACTCTTATCAAATACGACCTTAAAATCTTTTCCGGATAAAATTACAGAATTCTTATCTTCTTTGACACTGATCGATCCTTGCGGCAATTCGGTCCTTTCCTTTACATAAGTATTTATCGGCATCTGTTCTCTGGCAATTGCATAACCTACGGGCAGAAACGGTTCTGCATCTTTTATTCTGACTTCAAAAAGTATCCGATAATCGACCGAAGCCGGCTGTGCGGAAGGCAATTCTTCTACCTTAATTTGTTTAACCTGCTGAGGAGCAAGACTAAGAGATATATTCCCACTTTTAATAGCCTTACCATCCGCTGTTATCGTATATACGATATCATATTTACTTAAATCGGTAAAGAAAAAACCGTTCTTTATATTTACAGTTCCCTGTATCGGATCGAAATCGGTAAATTTTATATTTTGATAAACTTTTCCCATCTCGATCGTATGAGGTTTAACTTTACGATCGGGATAAACCAGACCGTTAATACAAAAGTCTCCATCCGTAGGCGTACCTTCCTCTCCGAAATCTCCTCCGTAGGCCCAATAAGACTCTCCTTTTGCATTCTTAGCGATCAATCCTTGGTCTACCCAATCCCAAATACATCCGCCTTGCAGTAAATCATATTTTTCGATCGTATCCCAATAATCTTGGAAATTTCCGAGACTGTTTCCCATAGCATGAGCATACTCGCATAATATCAACGGACGATCGGAATTTTTATTCGTAGCATAGTTTCTGATTCCTTCTATGGAACTATACATCGGACAGAAAATATCGGTATTCCACTCCATTCCGGCCCGTTCATACTGTATCGGGCGGGAAGGATCGGTTTCACGAATCCAACGATAAGTATCATAAAAACAAACTCCATTTCCCGATTCATTTCCTAAAGACCAAATAATGACTGACGGGTGGTTTTTATCCCTTTCGACCATACTTCGGGTACGATCCATATGAGCATCCACCCAATCCGGATTATTCGCCAGAGAATGCCCTTTTTGTATATCATATCCCATTCCATGCGATTCTATATTCGCCTCATCAATTACATATAAACCATATTCATCACACAATTGATAAAAACGTTCTGGCTGCGGATAATGACTGGTGCGGACAGTATTCACATTATATTTTTTAAAAAGTTCGAAATCTTTTTGCATCAGTTCTTCCGGAACATAATGCCCCGTATATCCATTATGTTCATGAATATTTACCCCTTTTACAAGTATCGGCTGTCCGTTCACCAATAATTGTTTATCCTTTATCTCAACAGTACGGAAACCTATACGACTGGCTATCGATTCAGAAATTTTTCCATTCCCGTCTTTAATGGTTATCTGCAAAGTATAAAGGTTTGGAGTTTCGGCAGTCCATGCAGCAACATTCGGAAGAACCGCTTTAAAATTCATGGTAGACAGACCTTCTGCAACAGAACGTTTTTCCTCTCCGTCAGCAACAATTTTATTCCGTCTATCGAGAACCTTATACATTACAGTATATGATTGCACTGTGCCCGAAGCATTATTCAGCGTTATATCCAAATCAAGCATGCCATTTTTAAAAGAGTCGTCTAAAGGAGTGCGTGCAAAAAAATCGGCCAGCCGCACTTTCGGCTGGGCATAGACATATACATCTCTCTCAAATCCGGTTAAACGCCAAAAATCCTGACATTCCAAATAATTTCCGTCCGAAAAACGATGTATCTGTACCGCTAACGTATTTTTACCGGGTTTAGCATACTTTGTAATATTAAAACGCGCCGGAGCTTTTGCGGCTTTTGACATTCCGACAAATTTCCCGTTCAGATAGAAGTAAGCCGCACCTTTTACACCATCGGCACTTAAAAAAATATCTTTCCCATTCCAATCGGGAAGATCAAAATCCCGACGATAAGTTCCGGTCGGATTCCACTCTTTAGGAACATAAGGGGGCATAGGATGTTGCAGATACTTGCTATATCCCGCAGAGACAAATTCATAAGGAATATTCGTATAAATAGGATCTCCGAAACCTTGCATTTCCCAATTCCCGGGAACCTGAATATCTTTCCATCTGCTGACATCGTAAGAAGGGTCCATAAAATCTATTGGACGATCATTGAATTGTTCGACATAATTGAACTTCCATTTTCCGTTAAGTAGCAAATAATCTGCCCCTGATGTCGGATTTCCTGCCAATGCACTATCTTCATCTTTATATGAAATAAAACTGGCACGAGCAGGTTCTTTGTTTATACTCACAACTTTCGGATCGGTTATTTCGGCATACCGGTCAGAATTCTGGGCAAAAGCACCGCCCACCATAACCAAAAATAATGATGCAAAAACGGATGTTTTTTTCATGGGTATATTATATTTTATAATTTATCCTCTTTAATATTTGGACAATTTCCCGAAACGAGAATAGACAGCAACATTTTTCATTTAACAAAAAATAACCATATAAGGTCCTTCCGCAAATTTAGACAAATAATACTAAAATCAAACGATGAATAAT
>NZ_CEWDCG010000140.1:0-8318 GCF_982436375.1 Coprobacter sp.
TATTATAACCAAGAGAATCCGATACCATGAAAAAAACAAAAAGAAGAGATTTTCTTAAACAATTCTTCTGGGGTAGCGCACTATTATATGTAAACCCCATAACGTTTTCTACATCAGGAAAAGCTATAACCGACAAGGCGAACAATCTACCGACCGATGAAATTACAAGGAAACAAGCTCTTACATATTTTTATAAAAAAGAATACAAAAACGCAGAAAATCTATTTAATAAATTAATCTCAGTCCATCCCGATAAAATAAGCTATTATGACGGTTTAAGAAAAGTATTGGGAGCTCAAAACAGAATATCGGATATTTGTGTTCTTTATGCTGAGGGTTTAAAAAAGAATCAGGACAATCCTGTATTCTACGATCGTTATGCACGGGCTTTAACCGCACTATCCGGAGGAAATAAAATTCAAAGGTCCAAATATGAACAAGAGACAGGCATCGACCCGGTCGATTACTCTTTAAAACTATATATAGAAGCCATCTCCAAATTCCCTGACAAACAATATTTGAAAACAGGATTATTGGACATTCAAAAGAAAATCGGAATATATACATCTTCCCGTTCTCGAGTTCCCATTCACCAGCCGGATACCGCAATTTTATCGAAAATTCCGGAACTTACATCGGAAATAAAAGAATCATGGGAACATAGCAGAACCTCGATAAAAAAGAATTCTCCTATCAATAAAGCCCGTCATATCGGAAAAACGGCCACTACTCCACCGAAAAAAAGAAGAGCAATGTTTTTCCCTGAAGAAGAACAACTTAGGGCAAAACAAATAACAGCCCACCTACAATGGGTAACAACGATAACATTATCAAACCTCCTCCAAAATCCTGTTTACAAAACTGTATATACCTATATTTCGACCTTATCTCCGAACTTAATAACAGATTCCTTGTTCGGAGAGATAAAAAAATACGCCAAACAATACAAATTACAAAAATTCCTCATCGAACTGACCCAAAACAGATACAACCGATCAAAAACTTTCTGGAGAACCATATCTTATGCAGACTCACTAAAACAAAATAAAGATACGGCATCCCAAGCATTTGTCTTATACCAAGAAGCCGAGAAAAAAAACAAAGCACTCCAACCTAAAAAAATAGGTGCGTTATATGGAGGTAAAGCCACTTGCCTTATACAAGAAAAGAAATACAGCAGTGCACGTGAAATATTGTTGCAAGGGATCGAACTGCTGAACGGGATAGGCGGTGTCGCTCGAGGACTCTCGATTCATTATGCCAAGACATATATATCTGAAGAGAACTATGAAGCAGCTGAAAATATTTTGAACTTAATACTGACAAAATGCCTAAAACATCGGCCGGATACCGAAGAATTCCCCGATGACCCGATCATCAAGTACATCTATCCCGATCCTTTTATAAATGAAGAAATATCATTCTACCATCGGTTGGACGATAAACAGCCGGTGCATACACAAGAAATACTTTCCGTTTATTATGCATTGGCCCGTCTTTATATAAAGAAAAATGATTCTGCCGGATACTCGAGAATCAAAAACAAGATAATCGCTCTGTCTCCTCAAGATCGATTTGTCAATAATAACCACATCTGATCGGCCGATATTTCGACAACCTTAATCTTCGATTATCATGAACCTCAACATATCAAAAATATTAGCATGCCTGTTACTGTCAATCTGGACATTTTGTTCGACAGCCCAGAACATAAAAATATCAGAAGTATTCTACGACACTCCTTATGAAGAAGATGATAACGACAGCATCAATGTAAGTCATAACGGAGAATTTATAGAGATCTGTAACCTCGAACCCTATGATGTAGATCTGTCAGGGTGGGGTATTCTCTCTAAATACAGATATGCACGACAATTTTCTTTCCAATTTCCAAAAGGCTCTATTCTCAAATCAGGAGAAACAGCCATTATATGCTACAAAGACTCCACAAAAGACCGAACATTTAAGCTTTCCGATCTATTTCCCGATATAAGTGCAGAGCAAGAATCCCAAATATTCTATCACGACAAATTCATACTCGCCAACAAAAGAGGCAGTGTCTATCTTAAGAATTCTCTTTTTTCTCTGGTTGACGAAGTCCATTATTTAGGAAATGCAAAGAGTTGGGACAAAAAATTCACTCCCTATCGTAATGTATCCCAAGTTCAAGCCAATAACGGGTACAGCAGAGATTATCTGAAATCTATACAACTAAACCATAATTATTACGCCGACTCCCCTACTCCGTTTTATGCCGACCATAAAGCCATTCAAGCCGGAATATGGGGACACGAATTGCCGGAAAGCGGAGAAGATTACTTTACGCCCCTACCTGTCGAAGGAAAAGAGACGACAGGTATTCCACTCAATTATCAAGTATCGCCATCGGGCATAATGGAATATAATATTCCCATATCGGCAACTTCCGGGAGAAATGGCTTCCAACCCGACCTATCGTTCAACTACCAAAGCATATACCGTTATAATAATATGGGTACAGGGTGGTCTATCGGAGGCCTGTCCTCTATTGCCAGAACAAACAAATGCATTTATTATGACGGAGAAAACAGAGCTATTTCGAGAGGAAAAGACTGTTCTTTCTCTTTAGACGGAATACGACTGATAAAAACAGAAGAAAACGAAAACGAAATCTATTTCCGCACCGTCTCCGGTAATATCAGAGTAACCGGATACGTGAACAACGGAGATATAGAACGTTTCAAGGTCTTCTTTCCGGACGGAATAATCGGAGACTACGAAACGCCCAACGGACCGGAAAGCCGGATAGAATATCCGATCGTTCGAAAAACAAGTATCAGGGGAGACATCATGGATTTCGAATACATCACATTCGGCAACATGTTATTCATTTCAAAAATATCATACGGAAAAAATAAAGATCTCGATCATTTCGCATTCATTCAATTCGACTATATCAACGGAGAATCACGATTCGATTTTAAAATGGGGAGCAAGTTTACGCTCGGGAAAAAACTGACCAAGGTAACTTCCCGTTTCAAAAACCACATCCGTGCCGAATACAAACTGGAATATGGCAATGACCGGAAACTGACATCCATTCATAGCACGATCGACGGAAAAGAGCTCATCCCAATCCGTTTCAGATATGAGTACAATAATAATACAAATACACTGGAACAACGAAATATAGGGTCTTCTCATAACGATCCTTCCGCAGAAATCATAAGCGGGCATTTCTTGAAAAATTCCATGACAGAAGGGTTTCTTGTCTATTCCAAACCTCACGGACAAATATTTGTCTTTACTCACGGTGATACTCGGGAAATAAAAAAAATAGAAATACCGGGAAACAGCCACAGTAAAGTAGAACAAATATTGACCGGAGATGTTAATGGCGACGGCACAGATGAAGTCATCCTCATACGCTCCTATAACAAATCAAAAAAAGACATATATGTAATCCATATTTACGATCTGTTCACAATGCAAGGAGACAAAGTGTTAGAAGCTTTCAGTTATAAGAGAGACCCGATACAGAAAAAACCTGTTTTCTTACCAGGAGACTTTAACGGTGACGGAAAAACAGAAATAATCGAACGGGTAATCGACGCTTCTACGGGATATTACAATATGTATGCCCATACCGGATCGGGATATCAAGTCGCTACCGGAAATTATCCGATCAACGAGTCCTTTACCGGACAACGATTTTATACCGCCGACCTCGACGGTGACGGTAAGCACGAGATTATCATATCCGGAGACAATTTCACATCGGTTTGCAATTATATAAAGGGGAATGACGGAAAATTTTATTTCACCGAGCGTACCCGCACCTCAAGGTCATTAGGTGACGGATGTTCTTTCAGCGACTATAACGGTGATGGATGTGCCGACTTGCAACGAGCCGCATACACTCAAAAAAGATATAAGATATTTTGCAAAAAGCATAATACTTTTTTAGGTGAAACATTTACGTCCACCGATACCTCCATCCATGAATCCTGTTCGCAATGCCGATATGAAGGTATATCCGCAGGTACTTATATAACGGAAGACTTCCTCACCCGATTACCGGGAATTGCTTATCTTGCCGGAGATTTGTACACAGACGACAGCGCCGGCTCGCCCGTAATGAGCGTCAGCGGAAAAACATTTAATTCCCCGACCGAAGACATTCACCTTTTCTATTCGGTAGATATCGACTGCGACAATACCGCCGAAGTAATACATTGTTGCTATAAAGGCGGAATATTATATATCGAAGACAATAAACAAATCAACGTCTCCCCGAATTTCAGGATAACGACATTCAGCAACGGGCTGTACATTCTCGACGATTACCGCGTATTCAAATATACTCGCAAAAAAAACTTATCTCGGGAATCTCTTATTACAACGGTAATCGACAGTTACGGAAGAATCCTAAAAACCCGATATAAAAGCCTGTCCGAGATTTCGAGTACTACCGGATACAAAGAATATCCGCACCCCTTCACGGCATACCTTACTCACCAATACCTTCCGGTCGGACATGCAATAATGACATCCGACGAAAAGATTCATTCATCATTTGAGTATCAATACGGACATGGAGTCTTTCATAAAGAAGGATTGGGATTCCTCGGATTCAGTTCATTCCGTGCAATCGATTTGCTAAGGGGCGATGAAGAAATTCAGGACAACGACATGTCCGACTATATAAATGCGCTTTCTCAAGGAAGATATCCGGTCGAGACACAAAATCGATCGTCCTTCATTTCCAATGAGCCTCAACACCAGAATATAGACCAGGCTTCCGTTTTTGTAATCGATGCAGATAAGACAATAAAGCCCGTATCTTCTACAAAAAAAATCTTCGACCGCATTACACGTATAACGGAAACACAGGAATTACTGAATTATAACGAAAACGAAGCTCCGGAACTGAAACGTGTCACACGACAGACCTCCACAAACGAAAGTATCGTCAGCGAAACGGAAATCGAATACACAAACCTTACGAAAGACGAATTCACCGCCTATAATCTACCTCGGGAACAAACGACAATACTTACCAGAATCTCAGAAAAAGATGTAACAGTTACCGAGTATAAATACAGTCCGGAAGGAAATGTCATCAAAGAATCCGTAACCCGAAACGGAGAACAGGAAAGATTGACCGAAACCGCCTATGATGCCTACTCGAACAAAGTCTCCGAAGAGACCCGGCATTTCACCGGATCAGCGAAAAAGACAGTATATTCCTATTCCGATGCCGACCGGCTATTGGCCGACCGGATAACAAAAACAATCGAAGACGGGACTGTTTACGACTCCGAGTCTTATGAATACGACCGGGAAAAACTTTTTTTGCTGAGCATGACGGATAATCTCGGGAAAAAGACCGTTTACCTGAATCATGACCTTTCCGGAGAACCTACCCTTGTCCTGCGTCCGGACAGTACCCGCACCGAAATATCCCGAATGTGGGTAGAGATAAACGGAGAGAATTTTATCAGGGAAACCGTCAGGGAGACCAACCTCCCCGCACAAACCTCTTACACCGATATTTTCGGGAATACGGTACGCGTCGAAAAAGAGGGAATAGAAAAAAGCGACACGATCATCACGCAATACAGGTATGATGACATCGGACGGTTACAGCACGAATCGACACCATATCGCAAAAATGATGAGATAAACTGGACTCAATACATATATGACCGTGCCGACCGGATAACCCGTATCATATATCCCGATCTGACGACAAAAACCATATCTTATCAAGGGAATATCACCCGAAGTACAGGAGGAGGAATAACCACCTCGCACACGACAGACCTGAACGGCGAAACAATGATAAGCGGTTTAAACGGGATCACGGTCCGTCACTTTTACAGGCCCGACGGACAACCCCGCATAAAGAGAGCGATTCCCGGAGGAACGGTACAATACGAATATGATGCCTTAGGACGGAGAACAAAACTTACCGATGCTTCGGCCGGTGAAACCCTCTGGGAATATAATCAGGAAGGACAGTTGTATAAAAAAACGAGAAACGGGAAATCGATTCTCTACCAATACGATTCGTTCGGACTGCTCTCCGAGATACAGACGCCCGAGTTTTCGATCTCCTGTTCATATCACCCGAAATCATTCCAACCGCTTTCGATCATATCTTCTACAGGCGACAAAAAAACATTCGTTTATGATGACCTGCAGAGACCTGTCGAAACCAAATGGGAACAAGACGGTCTGTTTTACCGAGAAAAATTCTCATACGGAAAAGACGGACTGATTCTATCCAAAGAACTTTCCGATAACCGGGGAATCATCGGCACTTTACTATACGAATACAGCGATAACTTTACCTTGACCGATATTCGGTTCTCTCTTCCTAACGGCAAAACCGAAGACCTATGGTCGCTCCATAAATGCAATGCGGCGGGACAAACCGAACGATACAGTACCGGATACTACATCCACCGGCAGGAATACGATTGCATGGAAAGACCGGTATTGGTAGAAACTACCAATGGGAAAAAAATAGTAAGGAGGGACAGCTACAAATACGATTCCTATACCGGACAGTTGATCGAAAAAAACATCCGAATACCCGAAACTTTCGAATACGATGGCTTTAATCAACTGCAAAGAGCCGCACTTTCAGGAAAAACAAAAGAATACCGATATGACAAGTTCGGCAACATAATATTCAAACCGGAAACGGGAAACATGTCTTATAACGGGGCAAATCCCTATGCTCTCACCGAAGCAGAAAACCCGGAAGGTTTGATTCCCGAACAGCAACTGTCGGTGTCGTACACCTCCTTCGACCGGCCCGACACACTGTCGATGGGAAATAAGCGACTGATATTCCGGTACGGGCCGGACTGCTTCCGATCCTCGTCAAGACTGTATATAGATGACGTACTGACCGAAGAGAACAAATATCTTGCCGAAGGCATCTATCAAAAACATGTACGCACCGATACCGGAAACGAGAAAATCTATGTATATTTGGACGGAACGCCCTATACCGCAACGAATGTGCTGGAGATCGATCTGGCGAACAGAGGTTCTTACCAGATATTCCGGCTGTTTCGCGACCATCTCGGCAGCATAATACAAGCTCGTGGAAACACGGCAATAGGCACATATTATTATGACCCGTGGGGGAAATTGCGCGATTCAGAGTTCGGAGACATTTCTCCTGCAGGAGAAGAAGCCCCGCTTCTGTTCGGACGAGGATTCTCCGGACATGAGCATATCCGCGAGTTCGGGCTTATCAACATGAACGCTCGGCTCTATGATCCGCTTACCGGACGCTTTCTCTCTCCCGACCCGTATATATCCGATCCGGACAATCCGTTGGCATACAACCGATATGCCTATGCATTGAACAATCCCATACAATTCAACGATCCGTCGGGAGAATTTTTGGGAATAGCCATAGGTCTCAATATCGGTCTAATGATGGGTAAAGCCTATTGTGATGGCGTTAAAGCCAATCACGGCAAGTTGAATCCGTTTAAATGGGATTGGAAAAGAACGAACATTACCGTAAGTGCGGGGTATAATACCTCGGGAAAAATATCCGGCGATATCGGCATGGGATTCAACAACAACTATATGATAAATGCCGGTTGGGATAACGGTGTTTCTGTGGGATATACATTGAACGGTGAAAGCCGTATGGCTATCATTGCTCCAAAACCGGAACAATCAGAGCGTAATGAAAGATGGCTTCAAGAAATACGCTTCATGAAATCCGACATGGAAACAGCCGCCGTAGCATTGGTGATCCCACAGTCAGGATACGGGGCAATAGCAGGATTAGCGAAAAAACCGATTTTAGGATACGGGCTTGCGAGTATAGGAGTTGCCTATGGTGTTGTATCTGTTGCAGAAGAAATCATAGAACGCCAAACCCGTACCTATGTAACTTATGTTTTAAGTCGACCGGACGGAATGAAATATGTTGGAAGAGCCAGTGGAAACGGAGATCCTTATAAAGTAATGATGAACAGATATTATCATCATCAATATAGACGAAGTTTGGGTTATGGAAATCCCCAATTAGACTGTGCGGCATTTGGACCTGACGGACAAGATGCTATACGAGGAAGAGAACAACAGTTAATCGATCATTACGGAGGAATAGGCTCTCCCTATTTAGGGAATTCTATTCGAGCTGTTTCTAAATATAATCTTAGAGGAAGACATTTTCATCGTCAATCAAACAAATATTTTGGACAATTAGCGCCTTATTCCGGATATTGAAAACAAAAACAAAAACAAAAACAATATACAACTAAAAATATAAAAAAATGAAAGAACTGACTTTATTAGAA
>NZ_CEWDCG010000141.1:0-8248 GCF_982436375.1 Coprobacter sp.
AGATTTTTTTATTGGAAAATTTAAAGTTCTAAATAGTACCGTTTTTATCAGAGTAATAAAAAAATCGGGAAGATTTTACCGTTAGATAAGTTTAATTTCATGTTTTACTATTCAGGAAAAAGTCGTATCTTTACTTGCATATATTTTAGTAATATATTTAGACGATGAATAGTTTCGGAACAATATTCAGGCTTACTTCATTCGGTGAGTCTCATGGAAAAGGAGTAGGAGGCGTTATCGATGGGATGCCTGCAGGAGTTGAGATCGATATGGATTTCATACAGAAAGAGTTGAACCGTCGTCGTCCCGGACAGTCTTCGATTGTTACTCCGAGAAAAGAAGGGGATAAGGTAGAGTTTCTTTCAGGCATATTTAACGGATATTCTACAGGAACACCTATCGGCTTTGTCGTGTATAATGAAAATCAGCATTCCAGTGATTACGATAATTTAAGAGAAGTCTATCGTCCGTCCCATGCAGATTATACATATCAGCAGAAATACGGATACCGGGATCATCGAGGAGGCGGTCGTTCTTCGGCAAGAGAGACGATTGCCCGGTGTGTCGCCGGGGCTTTGGCAAAGTTGGCATTAAGAAGACTCTCTGTCGATATCAAAGCGTTTACCTCTCAGGTAGGGCCGATCAAATTGCCTAAGGATTATACTCATTATGATTTGGATAAGATAGAATCGAATATCGTACGTTGTCCTGATGCTGATACGGCAGAAAAGATGATAGAATTGATTGCGGATGTCAAGTCTGAAGGGGATACGATTGGCGGGGTCATTACCTGTGTCATTAAGAACGTCCCGGTGGGATTGGGTGATCCGGTGTTTAATAAATTACATGCCGATTTGGGTAATGCCATGTTGAGCATTAATGCGGTAAAAGGTTTCGAATATGGTATGGGATTCGACGGTGTTCAGTATCGCGGATCTGAAATGAATGATGTGTTTATAAAAAAGGACGGTAAAGTTTCTACAATGACAAATCATTCGGGAGGAATACAAGGAGGAATTTCCAATGGAGAAGATATCTATTTCAGAGTTGCATTCAAACCTATTGCTACTATTTTGCGTGATATCCGAACACTGGATTATGCCGGCAATGAGATAAATCTGAAGGCAAAAGGACGTCATGACCCTTGTGTATTGCCTCGGGCAGTTCCTATCGTCGAATCTATGGCGGCAATGGTTATTCTCGATCATTTTTTGTTAAATAAAACGAGACATATGGATTGAATGTATTTGAAAAATAAAGATTTGAAAGTATGAATGTAAAAGAATATATTGAGAAAAATCGCGGACGGTTTCAGGAGGAGTTGTTTTCTTTGATCAGAATACCTTCTATAAGTTCAGATCCTTCACATAAGAACGATATGCAAGAGTGCGCTTTGCGCTGGAAAAATTTATTGCTGGAGACCGGTGTCGATATGGCAGAGGTGATGCCGACTTCAGCAAATCCGGTAGTATTTGCTTCTAAAGTTATCGATCCGTCAGCTCCTACGGTTTTGGTTTATGGGCATTATGATGTGATGCCTGTCGAGCCTTTGGAGTTGTGGAATACCGATCCTTTTGAACCCGTAATTCAGGACGGACGTTTGTGGGCGAGGGGGGCTGACGATGATAAAGGTCAATCGTTTTTGCAAGTCAAGGCATTTGAGATTGCTTTGCGGGAGAAGTTGTTGAAATGCAATGTTAAGTTTTTGTTTGAAGGCGGAGAGGAGATCGGTTCTCCCGGGCTTGAAGATTTTTGCCTTGCTCATAAAGACCTTTTGAAATCGGATATAATTTTGGTTTCCGATACGAGTATGGTGGGAGCGGATGTCCCTTCTATTACTACCGGTTTGAGGGGATTGGCATATTGGGAAATAGAAGTGACCGGACCTAATCGGGATTTACATTCAGGTATTTTCGGAGGTGCGGTGGCAAATCCTATAAATGTTTTGTGTAAAATGATCGCCGGAATTACCGATAATGACGGACATATTACGATTCCTGGTTTCTATGATGACGTAGAAGAAGTTTCTGCTCGGGAACGGGAGATGTTGGCTGCCGTTCCTTATAGTGAAGATAAATATCGTGAATCATTGGATGTAAAAGCTCTTTTCGGAGAGAAAGGGTATTCGACGCTGGAACGTACGGCGATTCGTCCGACATTCGATGTTTGCGGAATTTGGGGCGGCTTCACGGGAGAAGGGTCGAAAACGGTTCTTCCATCTAAGGCTTATGCTAAAGTTTCGTGTCGTCTGGTTCCGCATCAGGAACATGAAAAAATATCAGGAATGTTTATCGATTATATCAATCGTATTGCACCCGATTATGTACGGGTAAAAGTGACACCGATGCATGGGGGAGAAGGGTATGTATGCCCGATAGATCTTCCGGCATATAAAGCTGCGGAAAAAGGCTATGAGGATGCTTTCGAGAAGAAACCTTTGGCTGTTCGTCGGGGGGGTAGCATTCCTATTATCGCAGCTTTCGAGAAAGTTTTAGGAGTAAAATCTATTCTTATGGGTTTCGGTCTGGAGTCGGATGCGACGCATTCACCGAATGAAAATATGCCGATAGATATTATGGACAAAGGGATAGAAGCGATTGTCGGATTTTATAGGGAGTACGGAAGATAAGAATGGATGATAAACCTTATGCCGATTTCGGGGTATTCTTGAAAAAATATTTTCGAGGTAAAGTTCAAAAAATTTCTATAAATGCCGGATTTACCTGTCCGAATAGAGATGGGACAAAAGGAAATGGAGGTTGTACTTACTGTAACAATCAGACTTTCAGCCCTGAATATTGCCATACCGACAAGTCTATTACCGAACAGTTGCAAGAAGGAATCGGTTTTTTCGGACGCAAGTATCCCGACATGGAATATTTAGCCTATTTTCAGGCCTACACCAATACTTACGGAGATTTGCGATCGTTGCAGGGTAAGTATGAAGAGGCTTTGAGCGTTCATGGTGTTGTGGGGTTGATTATCGGTACACGTCCCGATTGTATGTCGGATCGACTTCTTTCCTATTTATCGGAGCTGTCGAAAAAATATTTTGTCTTGGTCGAGTATGGCATAGAATCGACATGCGATGAGACGTTGAGAAGAATAAACCGGGGACATACTTTTTCCGATTCTGCGGATGCGGTAATGCGTACGGCAAATGCCGGAGTTTTAGCCGGAGCTCACATGATTTTGGGACTTCCGGGAGAAGATCGGGAAATGATTATTTCTCATGCAGAAAGATTGTCTCAGTTGCCATTGTCGACATTGAAATTACATCAGTTGCAACTGATCCGCAATACCCGTATGGCGTACGAGCAGTTGGAGAATCCTGAAGAATTTCACCTGTTCGATGTCGATGAATATATCGATTTGGTGATTGATTTTATCGAACATTTGAGACCGGATATTACAGTCGAACGTTTTGTTTCCCAGTCTCCCGATGATTTGTTGATAGCTCCGAAATGGGGATTAAAAAATCATGAATTCACTGCTCGTTTATTGAAACGTATGTTGCAGAGGAATAGTAGACAGGGGAAAATGTATGTTCCGTCTGTACTGTAATATATTTTGAAATTGTATTTTTGCAGTCATAAATTTATCGATATGGAAAAGTCTAAAGTTTTTTTTACCGATCTGCACACGACACCGTCCAGTAATTTGTTGGACAAGATGGAACGTCTTTGCCGTAGGGCAGGTATTGCAGGATTGGATTTTTCGAATCCGTTTACTGCAATAAAAATTCATTTTGGCGAACCGGGTAATTTAGCTTATATCCGTCCGAATTATGCAGCTCGTATGGCTAATTTGCTAAGAAGTTTAGGAGCGAAACCTTTTTTGACCGATTGTAATACCCTTTATTCGGGACGTCGTTCCAATGCAGTCGATCATTTACGCAGTGCTATGGAGAATGGTTTCAATCCTATTTCGGCGCAGTGCGATGTAATTATCGGAGACGGACTGAAAGGGACTGATTATAAGGAGATCGAAATAAATCAGGAATATTGTCGGACTGCAAAAATAGGAACGGCAATTGCCGATGCAGACGTGATCGTGACAATGAATCATTTTAAAGGTCACGAACAAGCCGGGTTCGGAGGTGCTTTGAAGAATCTCGGGATGGGTTGTGCCAGTGTCGGAGGAAAGCTGGAGCTGCATTCTGCCTCATCACCCAGAATAGAGGAGGCAAATTGTAAGGGTTGCAATATTTGCGTAAAACATTGTGCTCATGATGCGATACACCTGAATGATCGTCATATCGCTCAAATTGATTATGAAAAATGCGTCGGATGCGGGCAGTGTGTGGCTTTGTGTCAATATGATGCCGCTCAGTTAGGTGAAGGTGATACTTCGGAACGGCTGAACTATAAGATTGCCGAATATTCTTTGGCCGTATTGCAAGATAAACCTCAGTTTCATATCAGTTTTATTATGAACGTATCGCCTGAATGCGATTGCTGGAATCATAATGATGCGGCTATTGTTCCCGACCTGGGTATGGCTGCATCTCTCGATCCGGTTGCTTTGGATATGGCTTGTGCCGATTTGGTAATGAATGCTCCGTTGATTCCGGGCAGTCGTTTAGCAGAAGAACATCCGCATGAACATCTTGAAGGTGTAGATAAATTTGCCTGTCTGCATCCGGATACCAATTGGCGGGCAGGATTGGAACATGCCGAAAAAATCGGTTTGGGTACACGTGATTATGAACTGATAAAGGTATAAATGCAAAATTCTGACCGATAAAGAAAATATTCGATTACACATAAGGCTGTCTCTTTTTTTATTCGGAGACAGCCTTTCTCGTAAAAATGATTAGTTATTAAGCAATTTAGTACGTTATTTTTGCAATAATAATATTCCCTTTCATATCTTTTACCCGAACGATATAATACCCTCTATTCTGAGTTGAATAATCGATTGTTGTCGTATTTTTATTTTGAAAACAAAGTTTTCCGGATATGTTGTATATTGAAACAGATCTGTTTTCGGGCAGATGGAGAATATTCCCGGTTAAATGGATATTCGATGCTTCGGTTGTTGCTTCCGTTTCGGAAATAGCGGTAGTCGTGTTATCCGGTTTTACTATAAAATCATATATGTTCCATCCCGAAGATTTTGAAATAAGGCGAAAAAACAGGTCTTTTGTTCCATCAAAATCGATGCAAATTGTTTTTCCTGTTGCATCGTTAGTTACTTCCAGCAATCCTCCCGGAACGTCGGAGAAATTTATACCATCTGTGGAACTTTGTAATGATAGAGAACGTGGGTTGATATTGACACCTGATGCTGCGACATAACATATTACTTGTTTTACTTTAGATTGTTTGGGGAATTGTACATAAGAGCCGTTTCCGTCTAATTTGGCAGCTCCCGAAGATCCCGGTGCGTTCGCAGCTTGCGATGGAATAAAACTTCCCGATTTGCTGCCAGTTCCTCCTATGGTAATTCCGTGCTGTGTTCCGGTAGTTCCTCCTGTTACTGTCTCGGCCGAAAAGATTCCCGGAATCGTACTGAAGTTTACCGTATAATCTTCGATAGGGTCGGACGGATCGATATCTATATCTCCCGGTTGATATTCGTATGCGCCTAAATCGGGGGCATTACCGTTATAGGAAATACCAGTAATGACGATGCCTTTGTCGATGAGCGAACTGGTCGATTTCAAATGCAGACAGGTGAAATCCGGTAAATTCCCGTTTTCGTCACGATCTGCCAAATATTGATTTATGTTCAGGCTTACAAAATCATCTGTGTTGCAATTCAGATTTTCGTCCCATGTGTTATGACTCATATCTATCTGATCTGTACGACAGCTTATATTCGGTGTCGTATTCGATACTGAAATGCAATTTTTTATCGTTATTTTTTTCCCTTCAGCCAGATCCTGCTGTTTTTCTTTGGCCGCTACGAAAATATAGTCGTTTCCTCCATTAGCATAGGATGTACAATTATATAGAGTCATACTACCTATATTGCTATTGCGGTCAAAACCGTTTTTTTTATTTTTGGCGGCTACGCAATTTTTTAATATGGCATTATGCGAGCGTAAAGCATCAGCATCGCATCCTCCCATTTTAAAACCGTTACCGTCTCCAGCCGCAGTTCCGTCCTGCAATATTCCGTTCATAAAAGCATAACAACCTTCGTAAGTCGTAGTGATGTCGTTGCTGTCTTTTAAATATCCGTCATATCCGTCATCAGAGTTCATCCATGCACGGCAATATCTGAATATGTTACCTGTTCCGGCACTTGTTTTACAAGCGAAACCGTCTGCATTTCCCATATTTTTATCTGCATTATAATATGAATCGCAGTTCAGGATGAGATTATATGTCGCACCCCCTCCGATTTGTAATCCGGTGTCTCCGTTTTCACTGAATCTGCAAAATTCTATTGTGTTGTAGTTTCCCCCATCGATATAAAGGCCATTGTCACCGGCTTTAATAATATCCAATCCTGTAATGTGCCAATAATCTCCCGACAATTGAATTCCCCGGGCATTACTATCGAAGCGAGGTTGTCCGCTGAAGTCCAGAACCGGACGTCCGGTTTCCGGCTCGGGTTGCATCTTGATTGGAGAAGAGGTTGTTCCGTTTCTGCTTATTTTAACGGTTTCCGATAGAGAATAAGTCCCTCCGGCAAGATAGATAACGTCTCCCGGATTTGCTTTTTTTACGGCAGTCGTTATGTTGTAGGGGTTCTCTTTGCTTCCGTCGCCCTCCGGCTTTCCATTTGTCGACACATAATACGTTGTTGCAGAAACGTGTAAAATCAAGAATTGGAACGCTAAAAATAAAATTTTCCGCATGATTTTGTTTATTTAGGTATTTTCTAAATGCAATATTATATCACATAGGAGATAAAAGAGCGTATTTTTCGGTATAAACGGTGGAATATTTGATACATTCGGAATAATAAAAACAAAAACTCCCTATCAGAGAGT
Source organism: Coprobacter sp. (assembly GCF_982436375.1). NCBI lineage: Bacteria > Pseudomonadati > Bacteroidota > Bacteroidia > Bacteroidales > Barnesiellaceae > Coprobacter > Coprobacter sp. The sequence continues at coordinate 6,947 of NZ_CEWDCG010000141.1, forward strand.
TTTTGTTTTTTATTTACTTGTTTTTTCCTTGTATCTTATCTTTATATTCAGTAGGAGTCATTCCGTACTTTTGTTTAAAACACCGACTGAAATAGCGAGGATCGCTGATCCCTACCATATAAGATATTTGAGAAATGTTGTATTCATCGTTACAAATCAGTTCGGTAGCTCTTGTCAAGCGAAATTCTCTTATATACTCTACGGGGGAAAGACCGGTAAGCGCCTTCAGCTTTTTAAAGAAGACAGTTCTTCCCAACCCTACTTGTGATACTAATTCATCGATTGTGAAGTCGCTGTTATCGAGTTCCTTTTCCAATACGACGGTAATTGTATCAATGAATTTCTGATCGCGGGAGTTCAGTACCGGTTGATCGGGACTTTTTGTTTCAGAATTTTTGTTATCGGTAGAGTGAGAAGCGTAGTATTCCTGAAGTTTTTTACGTGCTCGCAAAATGTTCTCGATTTTGGCTTTCAGATAAGTTGCGCTAAACGGTTTGGTGATATAATCGTCTGCTCCGTTTTCCAAACCCTCCATCTGATTCTCAAGCGATGATTTTGCTGTGAGCAAAATTACAGGAATATGGCTCGTATTAATGTCTTCTTTGAGTTTCCGGGTAAACTCTATTCCATCCATTTCGGGCATCATAACATCCGAAATAACAATATCCGGTTGTAAATTGCTTAGCCGGTTCAAGGCATCTGTACCGTTTATGGCTTTATGAACATCATATTCGGAACATAGGATGGTACGGAGAAATTCTTGTAAGTCGATGTTATCCTCAACAACCAGTATAACCGGTTTTCCTGTAGTCTCTTGCCCCGGATTTTCTGCATTGTCCGTATATCCGGTATTTTCTTGAATATTTTTAGTTCCCTTATCTGTTGTTTCGGTTGTCAGTTCTTTTTTGATTAAATCGGCTTCGTTTCCGAAATGCCTGTATCCTTTTCTGAAAGTTACAGTAAATGTACTGCCTTTACCTTCAATGCTTTTTACCTGTATGGTAGCGCCATGCATATTGATCAGTTCTTTTGTTAAGTGCATGCCAACTCCTGTTCCCGGCTGCTTAGAGAGATTTTGTTTTTCGGAACTGGAAAATCTGTCGAAAATCGAATTGATTTTATCTTTATTGATCCCTATACCTTCGTCCGAAACTTGAAGGATTAAGTTATCATTTGTTTCAGAGGTCTTGACCGTAATAGATTTATTCGAGAATGTAAATTTGAAGGCATTCGAAAGCAAATTGCTCAGGATCGTTTCGAGTTTTTCTTTATCAGCCCATAAAATCGCCCCGTGCGAATGAT
>NZ_CEWDCG010000142.1:0-8218 GCF_982436375.1 Coprobacter sp.
TATAAAAATATTTTTTTATGTACTTATAATATTCCGTTTTGACATCAAAAATACAATTATATAAATGATTTTCAGATACTCAAATTGAACTAAAATAAAAACGGGAGATATACAACGTTCTTGGCTGCACGATGCGCTGAGAGTAAGATATGCGTTGCATTTCCCGGACGATCCGGGAAATATGATGCCCCGTCTCCCCGCTGTCCTTTCCCGCCACCGTTCGGGACGCTATTTTTGGACTATGGAACTGATCAACGGCATAGATGCCCTTCGATGGGCTAAAGAGATATCGAAGCTGCCTGATGGCTGCTTTACGATTGCATTCTTCCCTTACTCCCGTAAGAAAGGCGTATCGTCATACCGCCTGAAGACCTTGAGCGGCTGCAAGTATCGGGCTCAGTTGCCGGACGAACGCTTCTCGATCGACAGCGACAACCTGTTTTTATTCTACGATGCCGAGGGCAGCCCCAAGTGTTGTTACCGGATCTTGATCCGTTACATGGGCTTCCCGCAAGATAACTTCAAACTAAAACGTATAACATGGCTTTGACAGACGACAGTGAAATAAAGCTGATGGGTAACATGGGCTGTTACTTGGACGAAAACAACATCATCTCGTTCCAGACCGGGATGTCCCTGTCTGTGGCGGATACTCCCGACTTCGATCCGGACAATATCGTCTGGAGACAACCGGATGTGCAATGGCTCAACGTATGCGGGTATAACGTGTGTGCCCGGGGTGTGAACAACCGCCTGTGCGAGGAGATAGAACAGGACATAAAACGCAACCGCCTGCTTCCCCGTCTGATAAACAAACAGGTGAACATGCTTTATGGCAAAGGACCTGCCATATATATCGAAGGGAAAGAGGGTAATAAACCGGTGCGTAACTGGACCGGGCAGCCCGATATACAGCGGTGGCTCGACAGCTGGCAAGACAACGGGCTGGAAATGTCTTATAAAGATTATGCCTTGGCGCTGATCAAGCGATACTACTTTTTCAGAGATTACTTTACGAAATGGAGGATGTCTTCGGGACGGATTATCGGGCGTGTTCCCGTGGCCGGTCTCGAACTGATGGAGAACAAGCATTGCCGGCTGGCGACGACAAAGCGGGATGTGGTTACTTCATTGGTGCAATATAATGACTTCCGGTATATTGCCATCGGAAACTGGAACTACGGGGCGGCACAATTCAAGATATATCCCAAATTCGACCTTCGGGAGGTCGGCAATTACAGGTTTGCCGCCATCTCTCATCACCGAGAAAGCTCGGTCGGCGATTTCTACGGCTGCAATGAGACGCATGAGGGAACGAAGCCTTGGATAAAAGGGGCGAACGAATCGCCGGAATATATCAACTCTTTTCTTAAAAACAGTCTGGCCGCCAAGGTACATGTGGTTATCCCCGCCGCTTGGATAGAGTCGAAACGCAAACAGATAAGCGCCATTTGTCAGGAAAATGTTCTTCGGAAGAAGGATAATAAAGAGTTGTTTACTTACAACGGCATCGATGTGGGTACGAAATTCAGCGAATCATCCCTGATCAGGTACATGAACCTCGAATTGCGCCGGCTGTCGAAATACCTCTCCGGAAAAGACAATCAAGGCAAGGCCTACGCAACTACCTCTTTCCGCACCGGAGCGAATGAAGAGGAACGCTGGCGCATCGAGACGGTGGATCTGAAATATAAAGAGTATATCAGTTCATTGATCGAGTATGACAAGCGTGCCGATGAAGTGCTGCTGGCCGCTGTGGGGATGGACTCTTCTATTTCGAGCGTGAGCAAAGACGGCGTGATCAGCAAATCGGGAGCGGACGTGTATTACAATTATCTTATTTATCTGCTGACCCTTACTCCGGATGACGAAAAGTGTTCCGAGGCGTTCAATATGGCGATCCGGGTCAATTGGCCGGAGTTGTACGCACAAGGTTACCGCATCGGGTATTACCGGGAGACTCCGAGCCGGCAGGAGGAAGTATCGCCGGATAACCGTTTAAACAAGCAGGAAGTATGAAAAAAGTATTGGAAGAACTATTCGTTACCGTTCAGGACTTCAGGGAGACCGTTCCGGGCATCGACAGCCAGGTGAATTTTGCCGACCTGAACAGCTCGGCCGTTTCGGCAAAGAAAATGGTCGTCAATATCATTACGGCAGCCGTTTACAGAGAAATCGTGTCCGGAGGAGAAACGGATGCTCTCTCTTATCTGAGGTCGGCCGTAGGCAATGCGACCAAATACAAGGAGAATATATTCGAGGTGCTGAAAAAACGCAAGGCCGACGGAGGGGACATCTACAAGTATGAATTGGAAGGCATGCGACGGCAGTATATCGATAACTACTATAATGCGATGGACTCGCTGATCGCCGAGCTGGAGAATTTCGAGTCATGGAAATTGTCTCCTTATTACCGGCTTCGGGAAAAACTCCGGATCAAGACTGCAGAAGAGTTTGACTCTCTGTACCCGATAGATTGCTCATATCTGTTCTTTTTCCGGACGACGCCACTCCAACGAGAGGTATTGTCCGACACGATAGGGGCATATTTCAACCGCATCGAGGGGCGTGAAGCCGACTTCGAAGACAAACTCAAGTTGGCATTGGCATTGACGGTCGTGGCTCTGGCCATCTCCCGGTTCGACATTATCGAGTTGCCGGCTACCATCCGGAGTCTGTTCGATGACAGCAAGGCTTCCCGAAACGGGCAGAACGAACAAGATCGCCTGTTAACGTTGGCGGAGTCGTTGATGAACAAGTCTTCTGAAATATTGAAAAGCGTGGACATGGCGCTGGACGAGTCCGGGACGGGAGATATTTGTACCGAGACATCGTTTGCCCGTCCCGATGATAAAATTTATTTGATGCCATGAAGAGAATAGAATTTGTCGTTAAAGATAAGACGTACGGCATACCGAATGCGTGGGAACTGCTGACTCCGGAGCAATATATGGATGTCTGCCGGTTACTGGTCGATTTTGCGGCCGGAAAATATTCGGTCATGGAAGTCAGGTTGCGGTATGTTTGTCAGATGATGGGCTGGAATCCGGACAAGGTCAAAGGTGATGCCGCTTGGCAAAATCTGTATCTGCTGGCTCGGCAGGCGGACTTCATGTTTGAGATTGTCTATCCTGCCGGTACGCTGGACGGAGTGCCGAAAGACATTCGGGAGCAAGCCCGGAAGACAGAGCCGGTCGACTTCCCGCCGGCATATTCGCGGTATTTGTCGAAACAAGAGTATAAATACCGTATCGACGCTTGCTTTGCCAAGCAGCTGATCCCCGATTTTATATTCGATAAGCAACAATACCGAGGATATGAAATCAGGACGGATTTTGACCGGATCACCTGTAACCTGACAGCCGTTCAGTTTATCGAGGCACGGCAGATTTTATCCGAAATACACGGTTCGACCGATAAGCTGCCCCTGCTGGCCGCCATTTTATACCATCCCGGTACATACAGTTCCGCCGGCGCTCACCGGCTGGCCGGGTCTTTTAAAAATCTCGATTCGGTACTCCTTCAGGCCATATCGATCAATTTCCAGGCATTTACGGCGTTTTTGTTTACCCGGACACCGTTCTCCATCTTATCGGCCGGCAAGGACGAGCCGCTTCCGGCTATCTGCACCGGTATGCTCGAGAGCCTCTATAACCTGTCTCAAGACGGCATCGGTGACCTCACGGCCGTAGAGCGTATGGATTGCATCACGTACTTGATTATCCTCCGGAAGAAGCTGATCGAGTCGGTAAAGACGATGCGGGATTATAAAATAGAAAAGACGGAAATCTCCGAAAAGACCGGATTACCGATAAAAATCATAAACAAAATATTGTCATGAACAGAAATATTATCATCGATCTGTTTTTATACTTCGCCCGTTTTCCACAACGGCAGGGAGTACTCGATATCTTCAACAAGGGGCGTTCGGAGATACCCGGATACGACTCTTTGAAATCGCTTGTCGAATCGATGCCCGACACGCCCGTACTTCCCGAAGTTGGGGGATTTGTGTTCGGCCCTAACTTCGATGCCGTGAAAACCTGTGTCTCTCAACTGACCGGATATTACCTGTTTGTCGATTATGGAGATATAAAGACCGATACCGATAAGTCGAACCGGATTGCGGATACTTTTCAGGTGGCGGCTACGATTGCCGGAAAGACAACCGAATTTACCGGAGACCTCGTCGATCAGACCTTGATCTCGGCGAATACGCTCGACATGGTGACCCGGATGCGGAACTTGATGATACAGGAGCAACGGGAGCGTTATTCATTCAAGAAGATTTCGGACAAGCATTCCATAACGCCGTTTATCAGCCCTGAGTTCGAGTCCATAGGCTGGACGCTGATGTTCGACCGGCAGGCATTCGACCTGTTCGATGCGAAAAAGATGTCCTTTTCGGGCGACCGGAAAACAGATAATTTTGGATTATGAACGAGTTGCTGATCATATTGACAAGTCTTTTCGGCGGGCTGAACATCTTTCAGTTCTTCTTTTTCAGGGCAGAAAAGAGAAAGGCTTTCGCACAAGCCGACAGCATGGATCTGGAGAATGCTCGTAAGGCTCGGGAGATACATAAGGACGATTATGAGCATCTGTCTAAAAAATGCGACAAGCTCACACAGGATTATTTCCTGATGCTCGAGAAAGCCCAGAAAGCGATGGAAGAGGTCTCCGAGCTGAAATGTGAGATCGCCTACCTTAAAGGGCTACGGTGTTACGTCACCATTTGTCCGAACCGGATACAGCGGAAAGAAGATTTTAATAATACGAAAAATAACGTACAACAAAATGGCTGATATAAATAAACTCGTTCCCATCATCTTCAGATGGGAAGGCGGATGGGCCGACCACAAGGCCGATAAGGGCGGTAAGACGAACATGGGTGTCACCCTCGCCACATGGAAAAGTTGCGGATATGATAAAGACGGAGACGGTGATATCGATGCCGATGATCTCCGGCTGATCACGAAAGAGGATGTCGTGAATCTGTTGAAAACTCATTATTGGGACAGGTGGCAGGCCGACCGGATACGCAGCCAGGGCCTTGCCAATATTCTGGTCGACTGGGTGTGGGCATCCGGAGCAAATGGTATCAAGATACCACAACGGTTGCTCGGCCTCAAACCCGACGGAATTGTCGGACCGGTCACTTTAGATACTTTGAATTCGGTGAATCCGGTAAACTTCTTTCAGGTTGTTAAAGAAGAGAGGATCAGGTTCTGCCGGCAGATCTGTGAGCGTGATCCATCGCAGAGGGTTTTCCTGCAAGGCTGGATCAACCGGATCGATGATATAAAATATGTGTCATGAAAGTGTTTGCGTTTTCATATTTTGTTGTTTTGGTTGGTGTTTGCTTGCCGGGATGCCGTGTGCACCGGCAAGCTTCATTAAGTACCGACCTGCAGGAAAACGCTACCCGGATTTCACACGCTACCCGAATTCATGAAGATACCGTCTCTGTCGTGTCGGTTGCGACCGGCTCTTCGTCCGGAATTGAATGGAAATACACTGAAACTTACTATCCTTCCGTTCCCGAAGATACCGTACCGAAATTGAAATCCCGCTCTTGGGAGGGAAAGCGGACGTCTTCTGATACGAATGTCTATAATGCTCAAAATGCCGATCGTAAGACTGTCTTTCAGTTTGCTGATACGACCGACAGGCGGGCGACCGCCTCTGTCCGGTCTGTATCGGAAAAAGAGTCCACTCCGACCTTGGGGAAGGCTTTTCTTAAAATTGGCTTAATAATGATTGGTTTGGCTATTGCGGCATGGTATCTGTTTAGGGACAAATCTTCATTATGATACTATTCTCGATTTGAATTTATCTGAAAATAAATCTATTAGAACGTATAGGTAATAATTTTATTACCTATATTTGTAGTATCATGCTAAAAGTAGATAAAATATGGATTACACCTACTGCCGTACATATATTGACGGCAGACGGACGTACTGCACACGAGAATTTTGATGATTATCCTCGTTTACGATGGGCTACACCCGAACAACGTGCTAATTATGAAACAAGCAGTTTCGGAATACACTGGCCGGATGTGGATGAAGATTTGAATTTCGAGGCTTTTTTCCGTGATAGGCAGGCACAAACACCGTTATATAAATTATTTATGGAATATCCCGAATTGAACGCTTCGGCTGTTGCCCGCCGTTTGGGAATACGCCAGAGCCTATTGGCTCAATATATCAGCGGTACTAAAAAACCTTCTGAAGAAAGATCCAGAAAAATATTGAATGCGATTCATGATATAGGCAAAGAGCTGATAGCAGTAAGTTTATGACAATAAAAAAGATAACTACAGAAACCGAATACCGGAGTATTTGTGCGATGATGGACGATATCATTGCAAAAGGAACGGCTCTTGGTGATATGGAAGCTTTACCTCAGACCGATAAAGATGAATATATGCGTTTGTCTTTATTGGTGAGAGAATGGGAAAAGATACACTATGCTTTTCCTCTTATTATTAAACGTAAATCTTTAAGAATTTAACAAAACAGCCCCATCAAAGTGACGGGGCTGTTTTTGTAATATGTAAATGGCATATTGAGTTGTATCTCGAAATATAGTTAAACAAGTATAAAGGTATCATTTTTGTTACATAATTGTTTGTGGTTAGATAACATATTCGTTACCTTTGTGCCATAATCAAATAGATCATTGAAATATGAAAACATCGGAAATAACAAAACTGCTCAATAAAGCAGGGTGTTATGTAGTCCGGCATGGTTCACGCCATGATCTTTGGTTCAGTCCGATTACAGGAAAAATATTTTCTGTTCCCCGACACACAAGCAAAGAAATTCCTTCCGGTACTGCACGAAGTATTAAAAAAGATGCGGGGATTTAATCCTCGCGCTTTTTTGATTCCGATTCATGTTTCAATGACTTTTGATTATATTAAAATTATGCGGATATGAAAGTAACGGCTATCGTAGAATTGAGCAAAGACGGCTTGTTCGGTATTTATATTTCGGACGAGTTACCCGGATTCGGGTTGAATGGTACTGGAAATTCTGTTGAAGAGGCGAAAAGGGACATGCTGTCGGCATACGAGGAAATTAAGGAGATGTTTGCGGAACAGGGTAAAGAGATTCCGGAGTTGACTTTTTCTTATAAATATGATCTGCCTTCATTTTTCGATTATTTTTCATGGATCAACGTTTCTGAATTTGCAAAGAAAATCGGTTTTAATGCTTCTCTTTTACGGAGATATAAAAGCGGTTCGAAACTTGCATCTGAAGAACAGTGTAAGCGCATCGGTGTCGGTTTAAGTAAACTCGTGAAGGAGTTGAATGATGCGACGATATAACGCAGTATCCGTTCAATTGATACTATTTGATTATGACCGGTTGCTCAGGAGAATCTTTTCCTGAGCAACTTTTTTATGCGGCTAACCGTAAAGACAGCCCTGCCGAAACGGTAGGGCTGTTTGCTTCCGACCTTAAGGGAGGCTTTTCTTAAAATTGGCTTAATAATGATCGCTTTAGCGATTCCGATCACATTCTTATTTAAAGCTAAACCGTTGAAAATAAATGGTTTATATCTTGCGTTATCTCCTTTTCGATGCTATCTTTATACTATAAATAAAACGTTGGAATAGAGGTATTTATAGTATATACGACGCTCCCGGTCATACGGCATCTATATATTTTATAGAAATCGAATGTTTTGCAAAAATCCGGGAGCAGGCAGAGAGGGGGACGCCGGGAGGCGGAGTCCTTTCACTCGTCTCCGTATCCCGTAAATGTATTCTTCTGATTACGGCTCTTATTTAAAGCTAAACCGTTGAAAATAAATGGTTTATATCTTGCGTTATCTCCTTTTCGATGCTATCTTTATACTATAAATAAAACGCTGGAATAGAGGTATTTATAGTATATACGACGCTCCCGGTTACGCGTGTTGCGTATGTTTTGCAAAAATCCGGGAGCAGGTAGAGAGGGGGACGCCGGGAGGCAGAGCCCTTTCGCTCGGTTCGTTACCCAAAGTGTATCGGTTGGCTAAACCGATCATTATTAAGCCAATTTTAAGAAAAGCCTCCCTTAAGGCCGGAAGCAGTGGTATGTGATAAATTTTAATATTGTATTTATATTTTCAAGTTAAAAAAATTGGAATACGAAAAATTTTAATTACGTTTGCAGACAGAAGTTACGAAAAGAGTGTAATTTATTGGAAATGAGCGTAGGTT
>NZ_CEWDCG010000143.1:0-8059 GCF_982436375.1 Coprobacter sp.
CCAATGTCCCCCCATTTCGGATATTTCCAACAGAATGGAAATCGATACCTTGAAGGCCTTTACCTCCTGTGCTGCCGGGAAAAGATTTATCAAAGGAATATTGCATTTGATATGCTTCTATTTCCATTTTTCCGACTCCTCTTATTCCTATTCCTGCATTTAACAGTTCTCCATTTGATGAAAACCTCAGTCCCCCTGCATCCAATGATTGTCGTACATGGGTTATTTCATGTATGGATAGAGCATCAGAGGAAGTTTCAATGCATATTTTGTTGTCTCTACCTTGTCTGACAGTATGTAATCCGCCGGATATATAACTTAAAGAATAAATATTATTTTGATCGGCATCCAATCTGTCAATATCTCCTTTACTGACGTTAAGGTTAGATATTCGATCTTGTGCTTCAGAAATTTTTTTATTCAATTTTGTAATTTGTTTTTCTTTAAGTCCTCCTTTATTTAGTTTAGCTTGATTTTTATTTATGTCCATATTGAGAGACGTAATTTTATCATCAATATGTTTTTTTAACTTTTTTGCTTCTTCAGGATCATCCCACTTCATTCCGTTCGGATCAACCCGACTTACCGGATTCCCGGCACAATACGAATACGGTGATATTCCGTAGTAATTCTCACATAGCGGATCTAATGTCGTGAATCCGGGTATCTGAAAATCCTGAATTCTCGCCTTCGAGTCGTACCGGTTGAGACCGTGTTCCGTTATCAACTCCTTTCCTGTAAAACGGTAAGGTTGCCATTCGAAACACATGCTTCGGAATATCAGACCCGACGGGAAATATTCGAGGCTCTGCACCACTTCTCCCGTATTGCCCTCGCAAACCAAACGGATACTGCCCAAATGATCCCGAATATACGTATAAATTTTCGGATTCGTCATACTGCCGCCATAATTTCTCGAGAGGGAGAAATATCCTCCGTCGAACAAAATATGGCTCAGCGAACCGTTTTTACACACCAAGTTCCCGGCCTTGGACTCCGAAACATCTTTGTGGGGATCTTTGCTGTCGGTTACCTCGTCTAACGGTACCGACAACGGAGTAAGATATGTGCGCGATACGCTCCCCGATTTCTCCCCGCCCGCAAAATAATAATTGACGATGCGGTTTCCGTTGGCGAATTGTATCGTGTCGGGCAGATTCAGTACATTATACCGAATCGCGACGATTTCCTTATCGAGGTTAAAGATCTCGTTTCCGTTGGCGTCGTACGCCACTTCTGTCTCTTCATCGGCGGCATCCGTATAACCGGGAAAGTCGTAATCATAATTGCCCCCTCCTACGTTCCCGGTTCTTTGTATCTGGTTTCCACGGTAAACCGTATTGAGACAATCCACATCCGCCCCGTTATGCCTTCGCAGGAGCAGTGTAATATTCCCCATCTTGTCGTAAGCGAACCGTTCACCTTCGCCCGATTGCCGGTTAAACGCTTCGGCATCATACATCATACCCAGCGTAAGCCTGTCGGCAAGGTCGTATTCGTAATGCCAGAAATAAGACCTGCCCATCTGACTGATCCGGATATCATTGATATTTCCGTTTAAACACCGCTGTTTTGTATAGGGTGTCGTCACGGCCGACGATTTACACAACAGTTCCGAGAAACGCCCGGGATTATCTATCTGTTTCAGCGTACCATCGGGATAGTAACCATAGTTTACCGTGATACTGTCGTGAAGAGCGCGTTCGCTCCGAAGTCTCCCGTAACTGTCATACTGCATGCTCGATAGCGGCAAGAAGTCGGGAGAGGTCAGTTTAGGATTTATATATTGGTAACGGGTGGCCGTCTTTCTGCCGGCATAGTCATATATATACCGAAAATTTACGTTGGCGATGCCCTCATAGCGGTTATCCTCCCCGGTTACCAATCCCTGAAAATCATAGTGTAATGCGTGTCGGCTGTTATTTCCGCTGGAAAAGTCAGACCGATAGGTTTCTTTCAGGCGGCCTTTGTCATCGTATGTAAAAAGAGTCGTGCGGCCTGTCTCGGGACGGTTCAGCACGGCCTCATACATTCCGGTCTGCAGCCCGCGCGTGTTTTCAGGTAACTCTGTCGGGAAATAATCTGTTCCGATAGGCAGTTGACCGGTAAAATCGTATGTATCGTAAAACCATGCGGAAATAACGGAATACTCCCCTTGTCCCAGCTTACAGTCATCGGTATATCCCACACAGAAAAAATCTTCTCCAGAAAAGGTCTCGGTAACCGCACGGTCTTCCCATATCGCCGCTATCGCCGCTCTGTCCCGAGTATCTTCGACAATACCTTGCAAAACCGGCCTTCCCAACCGGTCATATTTTAAGAACATCCATGCACCGCGTTTACGCAGGTTCCCGTCCTGCCGGAGTATCTGACGTCCTTCTCCGTCATATACGATATAATGTATCTCCGCCCCGGGAAGTTTTACGCCGGTTTTCAGATTCCTATGATCATAAGCATACCAATAACCATAATATGCCATGACTTGATCATCCGAATAATAGGTCGATCCGTCTGACAATACGGATGCCGCTTCCGGAGGAATTACTCCGACAAGACGTTCCAGCGCGTCATAAAGATAGTAAGTGTCATGAAAACCATCATTTGCAATAACCCGTTCGAGTACCGTCTTGCCGTCGGGGGCGGTAAAGCGCAACGACCGCTTGCCATCTTCATCCCGAATCTCCGTAACATGAAAATTCCCGGTTTTTGCCGGAGTGCAACTTATCCGGTAACGACAGAAACCGACAGAAACAGGGATAAGCGAATGAAGCGTATATTCTGTCGAAACATCTGAATTCAGACCATATTTGCACGCGATGTTTCCTCCTCCGTAATGCAAACCCGCCGCAGATGTCATACGATTCTGTGCCGACAAGGCATAATCATATTCCCGTTTCCATGCAGAACCCTGCTGAAATACGCTTTTTTCTACAAACCTCCCATTATTACCGGTAACGGGTATAGGATCATATTCGGCGATCTTCCGGCCCAAAGCGTCATAATCGATATAATCCACGAGGTCTGAACCGTCCGGAGCAAATCCCTTGCGTAAAGTCTGACGAAGTCTTCCCGCCGTATCGTAATATCCGACGACGGTTATCGTATTTTCATCCGATCCTTGCGACGGATCTTGCACCGCACTTGTAAACGTACGGATCATAACGCTGTTTTCTTGAGCGCCGGCCGGAAAAACGACCGACAGAAAAATCAATATCGATAAAAATACTGCACGTGTCCTCATTTTTCGTTCTTTAAAGTATAACGGTAACTTCTGATCACATTATTGTCCCCATCCCGTTCAACGACCAACCTTCCTTTGGCATCGTATTCGTAATACAAGGTCATTCCTTTGGGATCGGTAATCGATATCACCCCGACCATCGATTCATATTTATAAACATATACCAACGCACGGGGCAATAATATTCGGAGCGCATTCAGCTTGTTCCATTCCTCCTCGCTCGGTTCCGTCCCGGTCGCAAAAGAATCAACCGCTCCTATACCCGCTTTTTCCACTTCTTCGAGCGTAGCGTTCTGAATGCGGGCAATCACATACCGACCGCCGTATCCGTATATATAAACTTCGCTTTCTCCCGTCCGGCTCTTCACTTCGATAACATTATCATATTTATCATAACAAGAGAACATATAGTCGGGTAACCCGTACTGAGAAATATTACTCCCGTCAAAATCGCTTGCCGGTCTCGGAGATCCCCTGTAATAGTTATACACGGCATCAGGTACGAAACTCCCGTTTTTCTCATTTTTTTTATAAGTATGCAGCTCTTTTTGTATCAGTCCGCTATTATCATAAGTGCGAATCTCGACCGGATCGGTTATCCGGTTACCGGTATTACCGCACATTTCGCTATAAAGCGGTATATAATTCAAATCGACCGTATAAATAGTGCGCACGGTTTTCTCTTTCAACCCATCGTCGACCGAGATTTCCGAAGGCAAATAATTATGCGGATTATATTGTTTATAACGGGTCGTCTTCCAATATTTAGTCAAAGAACGAGTATCGAAACAGCCTTCGGTCTCCCGCTCGATCCGGCAATGCCCTATCGGCACATGATATGTTCCTATATCTCCCATATTGCAATAATCCTGAAACCACGCGTTCAAAACGGCTATGGTATCGCATTTATATTCATACTTGATATTTTTTATCAATTGAGAGTCTTCATAAATATTATGCGTCAGCAACTTCCCGTTCATATATATACATTCACCGGGCATCCCGACATATCTGAAATCTACAGCCTCCTCTTCATTGTGATAAAAGTAATCTTCTTTGAAAAATTTATCGTCAGAACAGGTCGTCATACAAACACGACTATAACCCACCGCAGCGTTTATCGACGGACCGGCAAGCGGATATACCGATTCGGACTGCTGAACTATATACTCCTTAAAACCATCCCGAACCGGCCGAATACTGCCATCGTTATCAAGGAAAGTACTATATGTAGCATAAGTCTGCATACTTTCATAAAAAGGTTTGCGTATAAAGATCCCGGAAGAGGCATGTCCTGTCGCGTCGGTATAAGTAAACTCTCTCGTATTTACGGGAGACTTTATCCGGAATATTCTCACCCCTCCGCCCTGTACAAGGCCGATCCTGTTAAAGTGTCCGTAAAAAGCCAGTTTCAGATTCTGGTTGAGATAATTATCGGTTCTGAATACCAAATAATAGTTTCCTTTATCATATTTGCTCGAATCCTTGATCGTATATGTAAACGGTATATCCGGAAAATTCTGACTACCCCATGTCTTGACCTCCTTTCCGGCAGAGTTATAGATAGAGATCATATTATTTTTATACGCACTGCCTCCAACACCCATCGCTCCTTCATTATATAAAAAGTCCAGTTTTATCCAGCCGTCAGTATGTAATGTAAAATGAAATGTATCGACCTCGACATTATACGGCTTATAAAGAGTGTCCTTATGCAAGAAAACAATCTCGGAATACTCGCTTATCGCATCATTCGGCTCATACTCGAATGTCGTCACTCCACCTTCGGGTGACTCCATAGAAGTCAACATACCGGTGGTGATATATTCGGCACGAGGTTTGCGATCCGCCCCCCGCAATATATCTCCTTTTTTATATACAATCGTCTTCCCGTCAGCCTTATAATAATTGCGGGATACAGAAATTTCGGGATAGAATATCGTATTATTCAACCCATTATAATATCCCCACATATCTTGGGCAAAACTGTATTTGGGTGGCAACGAATGACGGACGTCATAGCCGAAACGATGGATTTCCCGAATCTGTCCCGAACAAACAGAAAGAGAGTCTAATCGAAGCCGAAGATTATACTGATCTTCCGGTTCGTCAGGGTTACTAAAATAACTTTCATGAAAAACGACCTCCTTAAAGGGCGCACTGTCGCCCGTTCGGAACAAAGACATCTTATCGAGCTTCAGATTCTCCCCTCCCGGCTTGAATGTATTGCGGGCAAAGTCTTTCCGAGAACTTGTCTCAAACATAATATATCCCGAACTCCATGTAATCTTTTTCAGAAACTTCTGGTAATTTACCATACTCATCGAACAAACAGTTTCATATTTTTCTGTCGCGTAAACCGGAAATCCGGTATTCTTTACCGCATATACAGGCAAATATTTTTTCTGTATGATACTGGCACTTGACGGAAGAAAAGGATATGCCACCGTAATATACTCGAACTCTATCTTTTCCTTATTCGGAAGTATAATCTCCGACAAATCCCAACTCGTAATCATATTTTGTACACGATCTTCAAAAAACGGGAACCGGGTCATATCTGTATAAGGCATTCTGAATCCTTCCAATACCACTGTCGCCGAACCGGTAGAGGCGGACGGCTTGAATAAATATCGTGTACCGTCCGGTGAGATAATACTGAATGACTGATCTTTATAAGTAAACGACATTTTCAGATTCTGTTCGGGATCGCACAAATAAAAACCGTTTTCCTCTTTACGTCCTGAATTTTTAGCATAAAAAATTCCACTATATCCCGCAAAATTGTAGTAAAACACATCCGGTTCCGTATCCGCATTGATTCTAACAACAAGATTATAAGCATCTACCCCTACCAAGGACACTATATCATCTCTTGAATTATCAAATTGATCAGGAATCTGCGCATCTTGATAATAATAACCGCCCATAAGATCATCAAGGCCTCTGACCGTACGACTTATATTGCCCCCGGCATTCAGGTTCCAGCCTAACCCCACCCAACTGGCTTCTTGTGAAACTTTTATTCCGGACGCATGATAGCTCAATGTTATCGGAAAGGTAAAATTCCCTATCTCAATTGTAAAAAGCGGAACCTCGATCGAAGGTATTCCGGTGTATAAGCTTACCGGCATATCGGCATACTGTGCAAAAGCGTAGGCTTGCGGTGACGGTACATTTATTCTGTAGTCTGCAGGAGATTCGTCAGCCTTAAGGTCGGAAAAAACAAACAAACATAAAACAAACGGCAAAAACAAATACTTATCGATGTTTTTCATAATATAAAAAGATCATAATAGTTACGCATCCTTCAATCAATAATTCTCACTATAACCAAACAAGATGTTGTCTGAATTTTGCCCGGATCGGTTTTGAGAGTTTCGTTCGAGGATGTTTTTCTGTCTTATGAGAAAGATAGCCTGTTATCTGACAAATAAGAACGGGAAAACAGCCCGGGAAAAGATGTCCTGATCGTATTTTTTATTGAAAAATTCAGACCGGCTCTAAGCAAAGGTTATCTTTTCTTTATTTTCCAACTTTCTCGTTTATCTCCGATAATAACGGTAATGATAAACTCCGTTTCAGAATATCGGTCATAATCTATATCCGAGACATAATATCCCGGCTCTACGGTTCGCGGCGATTCATGATAAAGTACCGTTCCCGACATATTGGCAAGCAATATCTCCATCCTCGAGGATCGATTAAGGCCAGCATAAACTGTAGCCCTATTGCCGACCGGATCTATTTTACATGAGAGAGAAAACAGATCAGACATATCTGACAACGCTCCGGAACGTTCGGAGCACCCTTGGTATTTTTTGTCTGATAAAAATATTCGCTCCCTGACCTGCTCATTCTCCGAATCTCTGTCAAGCGACCTTTGCTCTTCAAGAGAATATAGCATACTGATAAAAAAATGTCGCACCGACTTACTTTTCCAATCAATCGTATTTTCAATGGTTTCCAATACCGGATAACGATATCCCGGCAAATACCACCGATATGTATCGACTTGCCATATAACACTATCAGCAGTCAACCGATCTCCGATCGAAGAAACCGTAAATAAAGAATCTTGCCGGCCGAATATGTCAAAATCGATAAACCGCAAACCCACACGCTCTTTACTATGTAACCGAATTACATTTCGAAGCGTATCTTCTCCCGGCAGAAACAATATACCCGACGCATCGGCAACCGTCTCGGAATAACCGTATGATTTGAGAGAATAAACATGGGAATATCCTCCGTTTCCTATAAAGGGAGAAGCTATCGTATCTCCGTAATAGAAAGGAAAACGAAGCACAGGCACAGGTGACACAAAACACATCTTTGTCACAGGATTTTCATAACCTAAGAACAAAAGAGAATCCCCTGACAACCTATATTTATATGCTGTTTTATTTCGATACATACAAAGAATCGAGTCTAATCTTCCTTTATAAAACACACGTTTCTCGACATCTAAATATTCCAAATCCCGAAAATCCCATGTAACATTAGTTCCACTGTCTCCCGGAGCACAAAAAGTCACCTGCTGCATAATTAAAGTATCTCTATCTCGAGGTAAAGAAGTCTCCATCAATAATGACGACTGAGCCTTGAGGCCGATAAAGTTACCGGAAAGGAAAAGAATAAAAAACACTAAATAAGATTTCATATTCATGTACCGATTTAAGATCAAAAAAAATTATACTACGCTATATCACCCTACATTTTATAAGAATTTATCTTTATCTCTAAAAGAAACTTTCTATTGCAACAAGAATAACAAGTTAAAGAAATATTTTTATAAAGTCTAAATTGGTCCTAACC
>NZ_CEWDCG010000144.1:0-7978 GCF_982436375.1 Coprobacter sp.
CCGAAAGATTTTATAAAGAAATTATCATATATGCTATTATTTGGCGTATATATTTGTTTAATTTGCATTATCGATGGTATGAGGATGAATGTTATAAATGAGATGGAGAACCTTGATGTTTTTATATAAATTCTTATCTTTGAGAAATAAAATATTTAATTATGGCATTAAAAGTTGGAGATAAAATACCTGAGATTCTGGGTTATGACCAGACGGGGAAAGAGTTGAAACGAGAAGATTTTAAAGGAAAAAAATTGGTACTTTATTTTTATCCTAAAGATAATACCCCCGGATGTACGGCGGAGGCCTGCAGTTTACGAGATGCATATTCAGAATTGCAGAAAGCGGGGTATGAAATAATAGGAGTCAGTAAAGACAATGAAAAGTCTCATCAGAAGTTTATAGAAAAACAATCGTTGCCATTTTCTTTGATAGCTGATACTGAGGTACGGTTGAATCAAGAGTTTGGTGTATGGGCAGAAAAAAAGATGGCCGGGAGATCTTATATGGGAACTTTAAGGACAACATTTTTGATTGATGAGAACGGAATCATAGAGCGTGTGATAGAAAAAGTAAATACAAAAGAGCACGCTGCTCAGATTTTGAATGGAAAATAAAATAAGATAAATATGGAGAATACAGAAGAAAAAAAAGCTCCGATGGGTAAAATTCCTGTTCCGAGTGAAAAATTGAAGGCTTTGCAGGCCGCTATGGATAAAATAGAAAAAAATTATGGCAAGGGTGCAATTATGAAGATGGGGGATGACCATATCGATGAGATTGCCGTAATTCCTACAGGTTCTATTGGTTTGAATGCCGCTTTAGGTGTCGGAGGTTTTCCACGAGGCCGTGTGATCGAGATTTATGGTCCGGAATCTTCTGGTAAAACGACATTGGCGATTCATGCTATTGCCGAAGCCCAGAAAGCCGGAGGCATTGCGGCAATTATAGATGCAGAACATGCTTTTGACCGTTTTTATGCAGAAAAATTAGGGGTCGATGTAGAGAACTTATGGATATCTCAACCGGATAGCGGAGAACAGGCTTTGGAGATTGCAGAGCAACTGATACGCTCTTCTGCCGTAGATATTGTTGTTATCGATTCAGTTGCAGCGTTGACTCCTAAGGCTGAGTTAGAAGGAGATATGGGAGAATCTAAAATGGGATTACAGGCACGTCTTATGTCTCAGGCTTTGCGTAAATTGACGGCTACAATAAGTAAGACAAATACTACTTGCATATTTATCAATCAGTTGCGTGACAAATTAGGCGTGATGTTCGGTAATCCGGAAACAACGACAGGGGGGAATGCATTAAAGTTTTATGCATCTGTTCGATTGGATATACGTCGTGTCAGCCAGATTAAAGATGGGGACGAAGTGATCGGTAATCAGACAAGGGTAAAAGTTGTGAAGAATAAGGTTGCTCCTCCTTTCCGTAAAGCCGAGTTCGATATTATGTTCGGAGAAGGTATTTCTCGTGCAGGAGAGATCATTGATTTGGGAGTGGAAAAAGGCATAATTAAAAAGAGCGGCTCTTGGTTTAGCTATGATGATACAAAACTCGGACAAGGTAGGGATGCTGCAAAGAAATGTATTCAGGATAATCCGGAGTTGGCCGAAGAATTGGAAGCTAAGATCATGGAAGCCTTGCGACCTGCAACTAAGTAGTACTGAATTTAGGAAAATCAAATATGGAATAGTAGGATTTTAAGGAGTTCTGCTATTTCTTGTTTTCGAGACCTGTTTCCAAGGTTATCTTCTTGTTTCGAGAGGTTGATAAAATAAAAGAGTCATCTGTGATATTCCCTAGATAACTCTTTTATTTTTATTGTTTTATATTGTGATAAGGAAATTAATAATCATTGAAAGAATTGTTTCCTTCGGTCATATCTAAATCGTTGTAGCCTTCCTCATCCAATTCTGACGGGTCGAAAGATTCATCACCATAGAAGTTCTCTCCGAGTCCGGTATCGGTGTTATTTGAGGTTTTTTCCAGTTCGTCAAAATCCATTAGTTGAGTAGGAGGGTTACCTTTAGATTTGGAGCAAATGGCTTTATCTAGGTTTTTACCTGGAACGATTTCTCGTAATTCCATAAAAAATGATCGTTCGGTCATATTATCGAAAACGAAGATCAGCCGTTGTTTCTCGTCTTCCAATAATTCGCTGAGTCGGGTTTCTGCCATTACCCAAGAGTCGTCTTCGAAGTTGGTATCCATCTCCATTAAAGTGATTTCCGTTTTCTTTTCCCAGTCATCTTCACAAATGAAAAAGGAAGTCATTTGATCCTTAGTATAGTTGACCGATTCCAAAATCGCATCATTCAGCTCCAAAAAAGTGGCCTCAGAGTCGATACTGATTTCTCTTGCAAAGTCATCAACCTCATCAGATAGGATTAAGAATTTGAATATCATAATCAGATACAATCAGTTTATTTAAATCGTTTTTTCAGGTTTCGTTTAAAAAGAACCCCTTTGTTTATTGGGTAAAAATAATAAAAATATCTTGTATAGTATAACCCTTATCCGATTTTTTTATTCCTATTATTTACGTTATATTTTTAATCTGTGTTTTGAGTTATTCTGTATATAAAAAGAGGCACTAAACAGTGCCTCTCGGATTTCGGAAAATATTTCTTATTTTTATAGATAACCGCGAATAATTCCTCGTTGAGAGTTACGTACAAATAACACGATTTCGTCTCTTTCTTTAGTTGCGGGTAATTCTGCTTCGATACGTTCTATTGCATCCGAGTTATTTAAGCCGGATAGATAGAGGTATCGGTATATTTCTTGAATATCACGTATGGTTTCGTTGGTGAAATTACGTCGGCGCAAACCGATAGAGTTAATGCCGGCATAAGAAATAGGATTACGGGCGGCTTTGACATAAGGGGGTATATCTTTATTGATGAGTGATCCTCCTTGTATCATAACATGAGCACCTACATGACAGAACTGGTGTACAAGAGTACCGCCTCCGATAACTGCAAAATCATCGATTCGTACTTCTCCGGCTACTTGTGTCGCATTTGACATGATAATATTATCACCGATAACACAATCATGGGCAATGTGGCAATAAGCCATAAGAAGGCAATTATTGCCGATCACGGTTTTACCCTTCGATGCAGTACCTCTATTGATTGTAACACATTCGCGTATAGTGGTATTATCTCCGATTTCAGCGGTTGTTTCTTCCCCTTTGAATTTTAGGTCTTGAGGAATTCCTGAGATAACAGCACCGGAACAAATGTTACAATTTTTTCCGATACGGGCTCCTTCAAGAATTGTTACATTGGAACCAATGCGCGTCCCTTCACCGATAACCACGTTTTTATCGATAGTAACGAACGGTTCGATAACTACGTTAGGAGCTATCTTGGCTTCCGGATGTACATAAGCTAATGGTTGTTTCATAAAAGTGGGTATTATTTATTTTTTATAATCTGAGCCATAAATTCAGCCTCGGTTGTGATTTTGTTACCTACGAAAGCGTATCCTTTCATATAGGCACATCCTCTGCGTAATTCTGTCATGAATGAAATATGGAATATAACAGTATCTCCCGGAACTACTTTTTGACGGAACTTTACGTTATCTATTTTTAAAAAATAGGTCGAATATTTTTCTGGATCTTCGACTGTATTCAATACCAATAATCCCCCTGTTTGTGCCATAGCCTCAATCAACAAGACTCCGGGAGTGACCGGTTCTTGTGGAAAATGGCCTTGAAAAAACGGCTCGTTCGATGTAAAGTTTTTTATCCCGACGATATGATTTTTCCCTATTTCGATGATTTTATCTACCAATAACATCGGATACCGATGAGGAAGCAATTGTTTGATCCGATTTACATCCATAATCGGCTCTTTATTCGGATCGTATGACGGGGCTTGTATTTCTTGCCGTTTCATTTCCTTGCGGATAGAGCGAGCCAGTTGATTGTTGATTTTGTGTCCGGGACGAGTAGCTATGATGCGGCCTTTAATCGGTTTTCCGATAAGAGCTATATCTCCGAGTATATCTAAGAGCTTATGGCGTGCAGGTTCGTTATCGAACACTAAGGGTTTATTATTGATATAGCCGAGTTCATCTACATGTTTGTGAGGAACATTCATCAAATCGGCCAGACGATCAAGTTCTTCTTGTGATGTTTTTTGATCATATATAACAATTGCATTATCGAGATCACCGCCTTTTATAAGATTATGTTTTACCAAAGGTTCTATTTCTCGGACAAATACGAATGTACGGCTTGCCGAAATCTCGTCTTTGAACTGTTCCAGATCCTCCAAACAAGCATATTGATTGTTGAGAACAGGCGAATCGAAATTTATCAGTACGTTTACACTAAAATGATCATCCGGTAATACTAATATCGATGATCCGGTATTTTCATCTTTAACCTCGATTTTATCTTTGATAATGTAATAATCCCTTTCTGCTTCTTGCTCGACGATGCCGGCTTTTTCGATTGCATCGGTATAATATTTGGCACTACCGTCGAGTATCGGAAATTCGGGAGCGTTTACTTGTATTAGGCAGTTATCTATTCCTGCTCCGTAGAGGGCAGCCATGGCATGTTCTATGGTACTTACGACAACTTCGTTTTTTCCCACTACAGTACCTCGTTGGGTTTCACTTACCTGATCTGCGACAGCTTCGATAACCGGTTGTTCGGGAAGGTCTATACGTTGAATTTTATACCCGTGATTTTCAGGTGCGGGAAGGAATGTGATTGTGATGTCCATTCCCGTATGCAATCCTTTCCCTGTTAAGGAGAAGCTGTTTTGTAAAGTCTGTTGTTTCATAAATATTCTCTAAATAATGCACTCTGAAATGAGAAAAGGCCTTACTTTTCGAGTTGTTTTTTTAAATTTTCAATTTCTTTCTGCAACTGCTTGACGGTTTGATTTAATTCCGGTAACTTTTTTATCATTACAGTAGAACGGGCAAATTCTCTTGCCGGTACTGCCGGATAACCCAATATGCTTGTGTCGGAACTTACGTGGTTAGGAATTCCCGATTGGGCACCTATATTCACCCGGTCACCGATAGTGATGTGTCCTGCAAAACCAACCTGCCCGCCAACCATGCAATGACTGCCTATTTTCGTTGATCCTGCAACGCCCACTTGGGCTGCCATAACCGTATTTTCTCCGATCTCTACATTATGGGCGACTTGAATCAAATTGTCCAGTTTAGCTCCTTTTCTTACAATAGTCGATCCCATTGTGGCGCGGTCGATCGTTGTATTTGCTCCGATCTCTACTTGATCTTCGATGATCACGTTCCCGATCTGTGCGATTTTTACGTATGCACCGTTATGAGGAGCAAAGCCGAAACCATCAGCTCCGATTACCGCACCCGCATGGATAATACAATTTTTCCCGATCACACAGTCATGATAGATCTTTACCCCGGGATATAAAATCGTATTATCTCCGATCGTTACGTTATCACCAATGTAAACTTGAGGATAAATTTTGACATTTTCTCCTACTTTTACATTTTCACTTACGTAAGCGAACGCACCTATATATACAGACTGAGAAATTGTTGCAGACGCTGCAATGTATGTATCTTTATCGATACCTTTTTTTTCGGGGCGTGCTTGGTTTACTAAGTTAAGTAATTGTGCTAGACAAGAATACGCATCATCAACCTTAATTAGTGTCGCATTTATTTTTTGTTCGGGTTCGAAATCCCGATTTACTAAAACTATACTGGCTTGGGTCGTATAGATGTGATGAGTATATTTGGGATTGGCCAAAAAAGTCAGTGTTCCGGGTTTCCCTTCTTCAATTTTAGACAAGTTGTTCACTTTAACTTGATTGTCTCCGATAATTTCGCCGTGAAGGAAATCGGCGATTTGCTGTGCGGAAAATTCCATTCGTATTAAGTTATATTCTAATGGTTACAAAATTGTTTCATTTTGCAAATTACGCATTTTTTTTTCAAATATGACGGATATTTATCTGTTTTTATTCAAGTATGGAAACCTCTGTATTATAAAAAGTTTTGTATATTCTTTGTCTGTTTAACCGGTTATGGTTCTCAGTGAGTATCGGGTAGAAATAGACTCTTAGATGCTGTCTATATTTTGCTCAGGTCAGATTTGAGAGTTTCTTTCGAGGATATTTTATTGTTTTTACGAGGATAATAGCGGATTGTCTGACGAGGGAAAAAAGACAAGAAGAAAACATAAAAATGACCTGGTAATATTTTCTGCATAGGAAAATTCAGACATTCTCTTAATGTATCTGTCTATTTCAGATAAAAATAAAAGTGACAAATTTAATTCAGAAATATCCCACATTAAAAATAATTACTTATTTTTGCATCTTGTAAATTTTTAATTGTATTGGGCGATTTTGCGTAATACCTTGAAAATCTAATGGCTTAATTATATAACCTGTTAACTTCTTTAATTATTATGAAGCTGTTACAAGCAAAATTAGCGAGATATGATGCCCCGCAAAAAGCGAAAGCTTTAGGCGTTTATCCGTATTTTCGCGAAATAGAAAGTGATCAAGATACTGAAGTCATTATCAACGGCAAGAAAGTATTGATGTTCGGGTCAAACAGTTATTTGGGGCTGACTAATCATCCGAAAATTAAAGAAGCAGCTATTGCTGCAATAAAAAAATATGGTACTGGTTGTGCCGGATCGAGATTCTTGAACGGAACGCTTGATATTCATGTAGAATTGGAAAAACGCTTGGCTCGTTTTGTCGGAAAAGAAGAAGCGATTATATATTCGACGGGTTTTCAGGTGAATTTGGGGGTAATATCTTGTCTTACCGGAAGAGAGGATTATATTATTTGGGACGAACTCGATCATGCTTCGATTATTGAAGGTCGTCGTCTTTCGTTTTCTACTCAGCTGAAATTTAAGCATAATGACATGGCCTCTTTGGAAAAGGTCCTGAAATCTTGTCCCGAAGACAAAGTGAAATTGATTGTTGTAGACGGTGTGTTCAGCATGGAAGGGGATGTTGCCAATTTGCCTGAGATTGTTGCTTTAGCAAAGAAATATAATGCTGCGATTTATGTAGATGAAGCTCATGGGATCGGAGTTTTCGGGAGACAAGGACGAGGAACTTGCGATCACTTCGGCGTAGCTCAAGATGTCGATTTGATTATGGGAACATTCTCAAAATCATTCGCTTCTTTAGGTGGTTTTGTCGCTACCGACTCTATTACGGCAAATTATTTGCGTCATAATTCTCGGTCCTATATATTCAGTGCCAGTATTACACCCGCTTCTACGGCGGCGGTGTCTGCCGCTTTGGATATTATGGAAAGTGAACCCGAACGTATAGAGCACCTTTGGGAAATGACTCATTATGCTTTGGACGGTTTTCGTAATATGGGGTGTGAGATAGGCAATACATCTACTCCTATCATTCCGCTATTTATTCGGGATAATAATAAAACATTCCGCATTACTCGTGAACTTTTCGACGAAGGGGTGTTTGTAAATCCGGTAGTGTCTCCTGCCGTACCCTCAGACAGTACATTGATTCGATTCTCTTTGATGGCTACACATACAAAAGAACAGTTGGATTTTGCTCTTGATAAAATCCAAAAGTGCTTTAAACGGTATGACTTGTTGAAATAGTTAAAAAATCGATTTTTTAAATTCATAATTTTCCCTCTATTCAATTATAATATAAGAATAGAGGGATTTTTTGTATTGGTCTTGTCATGATATTGTTCTGCAAGGATTTCGGTATTCATCCGGTGTATATCCTGATAATTTTTTAAATAATTTGCAGAAATATTGTTGGGATGGATAACCTAATTCTCGGGCAATACAAGAGACTGTTTTATTCGTATTGCAAAGACGTTCTTTTGCCAGATGCACACGTCTTAATTGAATATATTCGGCTATACTCATTCCTGTTTCGTGATTAAACAGATCTTCGAAATATGCAGAAGACAGATTCAAATTATTTGAACAGTAGTCGGA
>NZ_CEWDCG010000145.1:0-7958 GCF_982436375.1 Coprobacter sp.
GTAATATACCATGATTTGGAATGAAACGATCGAATGCATGAGTCGGGATGAAATGCGCAAGTTACAGGGAATCCGGCTGCGGCAAACCGTAGAAAGAGTTTATCATAATACTCCGTTTTATCGTAAGAAAATGCAGGAACTGGGAATAACCCCTAACGATATAAATAGTATTGATGATATCGTCAAACTCCCTTTTACGACAAAACAGGATTTGAGAGATAATTACCCCTTTGGGCTTTTTGCAGTTCCGATGTCGGAGATTGTGCGTTTGCATGCTTCTTCGGGGACGACCGGTCGTCCTACTGTCGTAGGATATACTCGCCAGGATTTGGCGACTTGGGGAGAGGTTGTAGCTCGTTGTCTGTCTGCTTATGGTACGGATAAGCACGATATATTTCATGTCTCTTTCGGTTACGGGTTGTTTACCGGAGGTTTGGGCTTGCACTATGGTGTAGAGAATTTGGGCGCGACGGTTATTCCCATGTCGAGTGGAAATACGGCTAAACAGATACAGTTGATGCATGATTTTGGCTCTACGGCTTTGGCTTGTACCCCTTCTTACGCTCTTTATTTAGCTGATGCGATAAAAGATTCTGGTATCCCTCGTGAAGAATTTAAGTTGAGGGTCGGTATGTTCGGAGCAGAGCCTTGGTCTGAAAATATGCGCCGTGAAATAGAATCTAAATTGGGTATCAAAGCTTTTGATATTTACGGTTTGAGTGAGGTAATGGGACCTGGTGTGTCTTATGAATGTGAGTGTCAACATGGTGCGCATATCAGTGAGGATCATTTTTTCCCGGAAATCATCGATCCCAAAACATTCGAACCATTGTCGCCGGGAGAGTCAGGAGAATTGGTATTTACAACGATAACGAAAGAAGGATTGCCTTTGCTTCGTTATCGTACCAAAGATTTATGCTCTCTCATATATGATAAATGCGATTGTGGGCGGACCACTGTGCGTATGAGCCGGATTACCGGACGCAGTGACGATATGTTGATTATTCGGGGAGTAAATGTATTCCCTTCTCAGGTCGAGAGTGTAATTCTTGAATTGGAAGAATTCGAACCTCATTATATGCTGATTGTTGACCGTAAAAATAATCTGGACACACTGGAAGTTCAAGTAGAGGTTCGGGAGCAATTCTATTCGGATGAGATCAACAGAATGATGGAGCTGAAAAAGAAAATAGGACACCGACTGCAAAGTGTTCTCGGTATTGCTGCCAATATAAAATTGGTAGAACCTCGTAGCATAGAACGCAGTCAGGGAAAAGCTAAACGAGTGATTGATAACCGCAAGATTGATTAAAAAACAATACGATTATGATTATAAAACAGCTATCGGTTTTTCTTGAAAACAAGACCGGACGTATTAACGAAGTAACCCGTATATTGGGAGAAGAAGGTGTAAACCTTTCGGCATTTAGTATGGCTGAAACCGCAGATTTCGGCATTCTTCGTGTTATTGTTTCTGACCCGGATAAAGCTTTGGAAGCTTTGAAGAAACACCATTTCGGAGTCTCTTTGACCGATGTCGTCTGTCTTAACTGTCCGAATACACCGGGAGCTTTGGCTAAAGCATTAGGGTATCTTTCTGATGAGAATGTTTTTATTGAATATATGTATGCATTTGCAGCCGGAGATGTTGCCCATGTCGTTATTCGTCCGGATAATATAGAGAATTGTATTCGGGTATTGACCGAACATCGGCTCGAATTGATGGCTGCGCATCAGTTGTATAAACTTTGATAAAAAATTTGATGAATATAGAATAGTGCCGTATATTTGTTTTCATAAGACGGATATACAGCACTATTTCGTATATTTGGAGACATGTAAAAATTCAAATGGATTTTGAAGTGTCGGTCTGAATTTTGCGTAGAGGCTCTCAAACTTGATGACTCAAAACAGTTTCTTAATCCGTTAAAATTCATTTTTTTGTTTTCGTTATTCAATCAGTTTATCTACATTTGCACATTATTTGTCTATATGAAGAAGAGAATTTTATATTTATTTGTATCGGTATTATTTCTTGCTTCGTGCAGTGAGTATAATAAAATACTTAAAAGTACCGATTATGATATGAAATATGAATATGCCAAGAAATATTTTGAACAGAAAAAATATGCTCGGGCATATACTCTGTTAGGAGAGTTGGTGACAATATATAAGGGTACAGATAAAGCTGAAGAATCCCTTTATCTATTGGCTCGTAGTCATTATATGGCGAAAGATTATTCAACATCGGGGCAGTATTTTACAACATACTATACCAACTATCCTAAAGGCCAGTTTGCAGAGCTTTCCCGTTTTTATGCCGGTTATGGTTATTATTTGGATTCTCCCGAGCCGGAACTCGATCAGTCGGGAACCTATAAGGCAATAGATGAGATGCAGATGTTTCTGGAATATTTTCCGAGAAGCGAAAAAGCAAAGGAAGCTCAAGATATAATCTTTGCTTTACAGGAAAAATTGGTAGAAAAAGAGTGGTTGAATGCACAATTATATTATAATTTGGGCAACTATATGGGTAACAATTATGATGCGGCTGTGATTACTGCACAGAATGCTCTGAAAGATTATCCCTATACAAAGAGAAAAGAAGATCTTTCGATGTTGATCTTGAAATCGAAATATCAAGAAGCTATACAGAGTGTGGAAGAGAAAAAGATAGAACGGTTCAGAGACGTGATCGATGAATATTATAGTTTTATCAATGATTTTCCCGATGGAGCAAATGCAAAGGATGCTAAGAAAATTTTTAATGTAGCAAGTAAATACGTAAAAGATTAATCAATACAATAATATGGATTACAAGAAAACGAATGCACCGACAAACACTGTTACCCGTGATATGATCGCTTTGTCATCGGATACAGGAAATGTTTATGAGACTGTTTGTATTATAGCAAAAAGAGCTAATCAGATTTCTGTAGAAATGAAAAATGATATGGAAAAGAAGTTACAGGAATTTGCTTCTTTTAATGATAATCTTGAAGAAGTATTCGAAAACAGAGAGCAGATTGAAATCTCAAGATATTATGAAAAGTTGCCGAAACCTACACTGATCGCTGCTCAGGAATATCAAGAAGGTAAAGTATATTACAGAAATCCGGCTAAAGAAAAAGAGATAATCTAAATTCCTTTTGAAATAAAACAAAGAAAAAGACGACTCCGAAAAAAAATTTCGGAGTCGTCTTTTTCTTTGTTTGAAATTCTGCTTGTTCGGGTTCTATCTCAGACAATTTTGATTTGAGTATTTTATCGGATTGGAACATAGCCGTTATCTTTGATTATGCTCTGTCCTTCATCGGATAGTAAATATTGAATAAATGGAGAGATCGTTTTCTCATTTTGTTTATTATAGTAGTAATAAAGCGGGCGAACGATCGGATACAATTTTCGGGAAGCATTGGAAACTGAAGGTAATGAGTAATTTTTGTTGTCGTATGATATAGCTAATGTCTTGATTTTAGGACTTACGTATGCTAATCCCACATACCCTATAGCGCCTTTAGTTTGACTTACCGACTGAATTACAGCTCCGGTTGCCGGCATAGAGAGTGTTCCGCTCATATAATTTTTATTTTTTAGAACGCTTTCTTTGAAAAATTCATAAGTCCCCGAGGATGTTTCCCGAGTATATACTACTATCTTTTGATCTTTACCGCCTACCTGTTTCCAGTTTTTTATTTTTCCCCGAAAAATATCTTCCAATTGTTTTCTCGTGAGTTTATTTACCGGATTGTCTGGATGAATGATAACGGCAAGAGCATCGTAAGCGATAATAACTTCTTGATTATTTTGTTTCGCCTCTTTCAATTTCATTTTTTCACTGAATTTGACAGGACGCGATAGCATTGCTATATCGGTAGTATTGTCCATTAAGGAGGATATTCCGACACCGCTTCCACCTCCTGTAACGGTAACATGTGCTTTAGGATATTTTTTCATGAAATTTTCTGCTGCTTGTTGTGAAACAGGCAGAACGGTATCGCTTCCTTTAATACGTTGTGCATATAATGATGATGTGGCGAGGAATAAAGAAATAATCAGATAACTTTTTGTTCGTTTCATATTTTTGTTTTATTCGCAAAGAAATAGAGATGATATTACAAAAGGTTTACAATGGTGTTATTTGACAGTTACAAAACCTCTCTCGGATATTTTTGTAATATGAATGTAATAATTCTGAAACAGTTTATTCAAATCTCCTTTACACGATCTTAATATGAGTTTCATTCCTTTGTGCCAACAAACAGAAACACGATGAAAAAAGTTTTTGAAAAGATTGTAGAAGGTATCCTCACTTGTAGCGGATATATAACAAGTATTACTATTTTGCTTATCGTAGCTTTCCTTTTTACAGAAGCTTTCGGTTTATTTAGTAACAAGGTAATAGAGGACGGTTATGTTTTGGTTTTGAATAAAGAAAATAAGATCGGAAAGTTAAGCAGCAGAGAGATAAAAGATATTTTCGATGAGGAAATCGTTAATTGGAAAGAAGTGGGAGGAAAAGATTTGCCTATAAAACTTTTTAGACTGGAAGATCTGACTGCTTATTATTCTGAAGTTGAATTGGGAGAATCTTATGAATTTGCATCATCTAAAATAGAGACTCTGATTAAAGATGATCCCGGAATTATCGCTTTTATACCCCGGAAATTTGTTGAGAATCCTCAGAACGTTCGTGTTTTAGAAGATCAAACGATTTCATTAAAAGAGGTATTTGCCGGGACAGAGTGGTTCCCTACGGCAACGCCGGCACCACAGTTCGGATTCTTGCCTTTGATTACGGGAACATTATGGGTAAGTTTCTTTGCCATACTTATAGCATTGCCTTTCGGTCTATCCGTATCTATCTATATGTCTGAAATTGCCACTCCGAGAGTCAGGAGCATCCTTAAACCTCTTATTGAATTATTGAGTGGAATTCCTTCGGTAGTTTACGGATTTTTCGGTTTGATAGTCATCGTTCCTATAATACAGAAAGTGTTTAATTTACCGGTTGGAGAGACAGGTTTGTCCGGAAGTGTCGTTTTAGCGATTATGGCTTTACCTACTATTATTACTGTTGCAGAAGATGCTATGCGAAACTGTCCCCGCACGATGCGCGAAGCAAGTCTGGCTTTGGGGGCTTCTCGTTGGCAAACTATATATAAAGTTGTTATTCCGTTTTCGATTTCTGGGATTACATCGGGAGTAGTCTTAGGAATCGGTCGGGCTATAGGAGAAACGATGGCGGTTTTAATGGTTACCGGGAATGCGGCGGTAATCCCTGTTTCTATTTTAGAACCTTTAAGAACGATACCCGCTACTATCGCTGCCGAATTGGGAGAAGCTCCTTCTGGAGGAGCTCATTATCAAGCACTTTTTATGCTTGGTGTAGTGCTTTTCTTTATTACGCTGATAATAAACTCATGTGTAGAATACGTATCATCAAAAAACAAGTAAAAACATGAATATCCGAAATATTTATCCAGCCGGGTATGAGGTCCGGAAAAGACGTTCTCAACACTTTGCATTCGGAATCTTTTCTCTGCTGAGTGTTCTGGTAGTAGCTATTCTGTTTGCTATTTTGGGCTTTATCATTTACAAAGGAATCGGGGTTATTAGCTGGGATTTCCTTACCGAATCTCCGACAGACGGGATGACTGCGGGAGGTATATGGCCGGCGATCGTAGGGACATTTTATTTGATGATCGGGAGCGCTCTATTTGCATTTCCGGTTGGTGTGATGAGCGGTATATATATGAATGAATATGCCCCTAAAGGAAAGTTGGTGCGTTTTATACGGGTTATGACAAACAATCTAAGCGGAATACCTTCGATCGTGTTCGGTCTGTTCGGTATGGCGTTATTTGTAAAATATCTGAATTTCGGGGATAGTATCATAGCCGGGTCATTGACTTTAGGTCTGCTTTGTGTACCGTTGGTAATCCGAACGACGGAGGAGTCGTTGAAAGCCATTCCCGACAGTCTGAGAGAAGGTAGCCGGGCTTTGGGAGCGACCAAATTGCAAACGATATGGCACGTGATTTTACCGATGGGAATGCCCAATATCATTACCGGTTTGATTCTTGCGTTAGGAAGAGTTTCAGGAGAAACAGCCCCCATATTATTTACTTGCGCCGCTTATTTTTTACCGCAATTGCCCGAAAGTATTTTTGACCAGTGTATGGCGTTACCTTATCATCTGTATGTTATCTCTACAAGCGGGACAAACATGGAAGCTCAGTTACCGCTGGCATACGGAACGGCATTGGTTCTGATCGCTATTATTCTGTTTATCAATTTACTGGCGAATGCCTTGAGAAAATATTTTTCAAACAAAGTAAAAACAAACTAATATAAAAAGAAATGAATAAGATCGATGCCCGTGACGTAAACTTTTACTATGGGAATTTTCACGCTCTCAAAGGAATAAGTATGCAGATCGAAGAAAAATCTGTCGTGGCATTTATAGGTCCGTCGGGATGTGGAAAATCCACATTTCTTCGATTGTTTAATCGTATGAATGATTTGATTCCCGATACACGGTTGAATGGAGAAATCTTGATCGATGGGAAAAATATTTATGATAAGGATATACAGGTCGATGAATTGCGGAAAAATGTAGGAATGGTTTTTCAGAGACCCAATCCCTTTCCGAAAAGTATATTCGAGAATGTTGCTTATGGGTTGCGTGTCAACGGAGTAAAGGATAAAGAATTTATTCGGAATCGCGTAGAGGAAACATTGAAAGGTGCAGCTTTGTGGAATGAAGTGAAAGATAAGTTGAAAGAATCGGCTTTTGCTCTTTCGGGAGGACAGCAGCAGCGGTTGTGCATTGCACGTGCTATGGCAGTTTCTCCTTCAGTTTTATTGATGGATGAACCTGCATCTGCCCTTGACCCGATCTCTACGGCAAAAGTAGAAGAGTTGATTCATGAACTGAAAAACGATTATACGATTGTTATCGTCACACATAATATGCAACAAGCATCGCGTATCAGTGATAAAACCGCTTTCTTTTATATGGGAGAGATGGTTGAGTATGACGATACTAAAAAGATATTTACAAATCCGGGTAAAGAGGCCACGCAAAATTATATTACCGGTCGCTTTGGTTGATATTATTAGAAATAGATAAGGTTATGGTCGAATTTATAGAATCGAAGTTAGTCCGTCTTCGCAAAGAAGTGGATGAAATGTGGGAGCTGGTAAGAACGCAGATTGATAAATCTGGAAATGCAGTGCAAAATTTGAATAGGGAAGATGCACAGACAGTCATTGTAAGAGAAAAACATGTCAATGCCTTTGAATTGAAAATAGACAGTGATATAGAGGATATAATTGCTTTATATAGTCCGGTGGCAGTAGACCTTCGGCTCGTTCTGGCAATGCTGAAGATCAATTCGAACCTGGAACGAATCGGAGATTTTGCAGAAGGAATAGCTCGGTTTGTAATTCATTGTCCTGAACCGTTAAATGAAGCATTGATGGAAAGATTGCAGTTAAAGACGATGTTTATGACTGTTCTTGATATGTTGGATATGGCTAAACGAGCTTTGGATGAGGAAAATCCGGATTTGGCTACATCTGTTCTTGCTAAAGACAATTTATTAGATGATATAAATTCGGCGGTAACGCCTATTCTTGCCGATTATTTGGGAGAACATCCGGATGATCGGTTGACTTGTCTGAATTTGGTCAGTGTATTTCGTAAGTTGGAACGTGCGGGAGATCATATTACGAATATGGCAGAAGAGATAATCTTTTTTGTAAATGCAAAAGTATTGAAACATCAGGGAAATACGGACGAACATTATATTTGATTTGCCCAAAAAAATATATTTAAGGGGGAATGAGCGATTTTAACATAGTTCATTCCCCTGTTTTTTTATAATTATACCTAGGCATGTTATAGTTTTCTTGAGAAATTGAGTCGTTACTTTTTTGATTTTACCATATTT
>NZ_CEWDCG010000146.1:0-7944 GCF_982436375.1 Coprobacter sp.
TATCTTGATAAGCCATAACTCCTGCTTTAGAAAGTTCTACAGTCATAGTCTCCCCGTTTGCATTATACATATTTACATGGTTATCATCGATGAATGTCATAAATTTTGTACTCTGTCCGTTTGCTTCTACCGACCAAGATTTGTCGCTATCATCGAATACAAGTTCAAAAGTTTTGTTCGCGGTTTCATCAGTAATGGTGTACCCGTTTTCGTGTGTTTTTACTAAATATTCATGACCGTTTTCTCCTTTGATCTGTTGAGTATTATCTGCGATGGGATTAGAACCTGACCAGAATTCGACAGAGTTCAATACTACGACATCGGCCAATAGCGAAATTTCATATACCGGAAGAACCCAGAATGCAAAAAACACAAGTTCACTTACAAATTTATTTCCTCCTACACCTTTATTCCATCCGAGGAGCTTGTTTGTCAATCCGAAAGATCCTATACAAGAGGAAAACATCAGGCTGCCGCAAAGTAATACGACTACAGCCATAGTCAATTTGTTTCTTTTCATAATTGTATGAATTAAAATAGTTTATTAGTAGTCTTTGTTTAATTAACTAAATGTAATGATAATTATTCGTTTTATTGCAAATATAAGATAAATATTAGATAAATGCAACTAATAAACAATGATTTGTTATGATATAAGTCGATATCATTAATATTTTTTATTGTAAAATTTGAACAGACCCTTGAATCCGTTATAGATACCGATATTCGATCATTTTTATCCGATTAATTTTTGATGCCGTAACCAATCGAAAAGAAGATCTTGCCATATTTTGTAATATGCAAAATTTGTATTGCAACCCCAACCATGACCTCCGGACGGGAAAATATACATAGAAGCATTGATGCCTTTTTGTTTAAGTCCGTTATAAAATAAAATACTGTTTGCTGGAGGAACAGATTTGTCGTCATCGCTCAGCAGAAGCAATGTCGGCGGTGTTGTTGGAGAGATTTGTTTTTCGTTCGAAAAATTGTCGTTTTCTATTCCTTTCCCTAATAGATTTTCTTTACTTCCTTTATGAGTTAAGTTATTATCCATAGTAATGACTGGATAGAAAAGAATCATGAAATCCGGACGATTCTGTTTATCGAAATGTGTCCCTACAGTGGCTGCTAAATGGCCTCCGGCAGAAAAACCGCTTATACCTATTTGGTTAGCCTTTATGCCCCATTCTGATGCATTTTGTCGAATGATGTTCATCGCCTCTTTAGCATCAGAAAGCGGTATATCAGCATGCCCGTTGGGCAGTCTGTATTTTAAGACTATTCCGGCAATACCTTTCCGGATAAGAAGCTTTGCAAAATCATGACCTTCATGTTGCATTGCTTGACGGGCATATCCTCCTCCCGGACAAATTAATACAGCTGTTCCTGTGTTGATTTTTTTATCAGGTAGGTAAACATACATTTCTGCAGTGTGACTATTTAGCAATCTGCCTCCTTCAATTATTTTTTCAGGGAGAGTAATACCGTTGTTTTCTTTTGTACCATTAGGCCACACCTGTATGGTAAATGAGTTTTGAGAAAAAATCATTGTATTAAAAAATAATGCTATAATAGAGAATATCCATTTCATAAATTTAGAGTCGTTAAGCTTTTATTTTACTTTTGTAATATTCATATAGTTTCAGTACTTTATTTACATAGCTATATGTTTCACGTCCTCTGAAATATCCGAATTTGCAGACCTCATCATTGAAATATTCGGGATTGCTTTTCAATAGAATATATTCAGCAACATTTCCGTCCCATTTTTGTGGATCTTTACCGTACTTTTTCGTTAAAGCAATGGCGTCGAGAACATGTCCTATTCCGGAGTTGTATGAAGCCAAAATAAACTTCATGCGTTCTTGAGGATCTTCTATTGTCGAAAAGCTCCGGTCTAAAGATGCCATTATTTTTATTGCGGTTGCGATATTTTTTTCCGGATTTTGTATGTCTTTGTCTGCTAAACCGTTGCTTCTTGCGGTACGAGGCATAATTTGCATTAGTCCTTTAGCTCCGGCCCATGATACCACCGATGTGTCGAATCTCGATTCATGGTAAGCTTGAGCTGCTATCAATCGCCAGTCCCAGCCTTGTTCTTTTGCATATTTCTTAAATAGAGGATCATATACAGAGATTTGTCCCTTTTTATAGATAAAACTTCGGGTATCGGAGAGTTCTTGCTTAGTTCGAAATATCGTTTTAAAATTTCCTTGTATTTAGGGCTTTTTGTATTATTTTCAGCCCATTTGTCAACCGCTTTTGCCAGTTCAGGCTCGTTTGTCCTGACCGCCCAAGCCGACCGTTGAGGAAAACTTATATTCAATTTTATGTCTATATTATTATAATAAGTTTTATTGAGACGGGCTATGTTATTATCGGCGAGGGTATAATCTATTTTACCGTTGGCCACCATTTCTATCAAATCTTCGGTGATGATGGTGTCTTTATTCATTAAGTGTATTTTGATTCCCCCTCCCAGTTCATTATTCAGATTATTGATACGGGTTTCATATTTCGAATCTTTTTCTACATATATATCTTTTCCGACAAGTTCGGTAACGTTACGTAGCAATGTCTTATTTTTTTCTATTCGTTGAATGAGTATCTGGTGAGTAATTATTTCAGGCCCGCAATAGAGTAATTGGTCTTTTAAGTCACCTGTGATCGGGATATCATAAGCAATAATATCTCCTTCTCCCTTTTGCAGCATTTCGACCAGTTTTCCGATATTTTCCGCAACAACTATTTGGGTCTTTAATCCTTCCGATTCGGCAAATTGCTTGATCAATTCGTATTCGTATCCCATTTCTTCACCGCGGTACAAGAAATAAGAAGTTGAGCTGTATAGTGTAAGTACGGTCAATTCACCTTTTTTCTTGATCGATTCCAAGTCATTTAACTCCGGATTCTTTTCTTTTTTCCCGTGTTGGCAAGAAAATAGAAACAAGAATAAAAGTATGTAAGCCGTTATTCTTACCATATCGGGTCTGATTAAGGATTCAGTTTATGGGCTATAAAATTTGTC
The DNA here is from genome assembly GCF_982436375.1 of Coprobacter sp. Lineage (NCBI taxonomy): Bacteria > Pseudomonadati > Bacteroidota > Bacteroidia > Bacteroidales > Barnesiellaceae > Coprobacter > Coprobacter sp. The sequence continues at coordinate 3,032 of NZ_CEWDCG010000146.1, forward strand.
AGAATATCGATTGCAACAAGGTTGTTTCCACCTTGAGGTATAATTAGATCGGCATATCGTTTTGTTGGTTCTATATGTTGCAAATGCATAGGTTTCAGTACTTTCTCATATCGGTCTATTACCATTTCCACGGTACGTCCCCGTTCTATAATATCTCTATTGATAACCCGGATGAGCCGATCGTCTGCATCTGCATCGACAAATACTTTCATATCCATCATATTGCGTAACTCTTCATCGCAAAGTATCAAAATACCTTCGACAATAATCACGTCTCTCGGTTGGATCGGGATCGTTTCTTTAGACCGAGTACATGTTAAGTATGAATAGATCGGTTGTTCGACCGGTTTGCCGGCTTTTAAATCTTTCAGTTGATTGACAAGTAATTCGAACTCTATGGCTGCCGGCTCGTCGAAGTTGAGTTTCAGGCGTTCTTCCAAGGGTAAATTGCTATTATCCCTATAATATGAATCTTGAGGAATTACGGTTACTTCACCTTCCGGTAAACTTTGTATAATTTTGCGGACAACGGTCGTTTTTCCGGATCCTGTTCCGCCGGCAATACCAATAATTAGCATATAATTTCAGATAACGACAAAATAATATTTATTTTTGCATTCGCGGTGAATATATCCGGACTTTTAAAAATCCGGAAACCGAAAAATATTTACAAATATAATAAATTTGATTATGGTAAAGCACATAGTTTTATTTAAGTTCAAAAAAACGGGAGATATTGCATCGGTAAAAGCTACGATGCGAGAGTTTAAATCTGCTTTGGAGGCATTAAAAGATAAGATACCTTTTTTGCGTTTTATAGAAGTTGGAATAAATGAGAATCCGAAAGAGGATTTTGATATGTGCCTTGTTACGGAATTCGATTCAATGGAAGATCTGGCAAATTATGCAGTACATCCCGACCATGTGGCAGCGACCCAAATTATAAAAGATATAAAGGAGGGAAGGGCTTGTGTCGATTACACATTCTGATGGAATTTTTCCGGTTTTTCGATGGGTAAGGGTTTGTTTAAGTTTTCTTATAAGGAATATTGTCAAGGCATCTTTGCATTTTTTTTTGTTCTGTAATGATGTTGGCGGCATCGGCATGATTCCCTTCGAAAGGGGAACTGACTGTTCATATAGATTTCTTTAAAACCTGATCCGGGCAAAATTTAGACGACAGGCTCTAAGAATATTTATTTCCCTGTATAGGATTGTCTTTCTTTTTTTTGTTATCTTAGCTACATGATAGAAAATGATAAAAATGTAGCGGTAATAAAACCGTATCACTTCGGATTAGCTTTAAGCGGGGGCGGTGCTCGCGGTTTTGCACATGTGGGTGCATTGAAGGTCCTTGATGAGATGGGAGTGCGTCCCGATATTATTTCGGGAACGAGTGCGGGCTCTTTGATCGGAGTATTGTATGCCGACGGATATACTCCGGATGAAATTATAGACTTGTTTTCGTCTCTTAATTTCAGTGATTTGGCAGAAATAACAATCCCTCGTTCGGGATTCTTCAAGATAACGCGTTTTCGAAATTTTTTGAAAAAAGTTTTGCGGGCTCGTTATCTTGAAGATTTAGAGATTCCGGTTATGGTTACAGCTACAGATCTGGATCAGGGATGCAGCAAGACCTTTGCTACAGGACCTGTTATAGATATTGTTTGCGCTTCATGCAGTATCCCTGTGTTGTTTAGTCCGGTAATAATCGATAATGTTCATTATGTCGATGGCGGAGTATTGAGAAATTTTCCGGTTACACCTATCCGCCCGTTTTGCGATATTGTTATGGGAGTAAATGTGAATCCGATGGTTGCAAAAGAGTACAAAAAGTCGATTATCGGAATAGCAGAACGTTCATACGGCTTTATTTTCAAAAGTAATACGCTTGCCGATATGAAGTTATGTGACATACTTATACAAACTAAAGAAATTATAGATTATAATATATTTGATATAGAGAATCTTAGGGAGATTGCTGCTTGTGGGTATCGAGATACTCAAGAGGTTATAAGTTTGGATAAAGAAAATCTTAAAAATCTGAAAATTCCTTTTCGTACATAGGACATCCTTTTTATTATGAACAGAAGACAAAAGATGATTATTTATCAGGTGCTTCCGCGCCTGTTCGGGAATCAGAATGATGCGTGTAAATGCAACGGTACGATAGAAGAGAACGGAGTCGGTAAACTGGCAGATTTTACTCCGAAAGTTTTGCGTGAAATTAAAATGCTCGGATGTACGCATATTTGGTACACCGGCATTATTGAACATGCCACGCAAACCGATTATACCCGGTACGGGATTGAGCGGGACAATATGTTTGTCGTAAAGGGGAAGGCCGGTTCTCCTTATGCAATAAAAGACTATTATGATGTCGATCCCGATCTTGCTGTCAATATATCTGAACGGATGCAGGAATTCGAATCTTTAGTCGGGCGTTCTCATGCCGCGGGGTTGAAAGTCATAATAGATTTTGTTCCGAACCATGTTGCCCGCCGTTACCATTCCGATGCAAAGCCTGACGGAGTCATCGATTTGGGACAGAATGATAATTCGGAGGTTCATTTTGATTCCCAAAATAATTTCTATTATATTCCTCGTCAAGAGTTCCAACCACAATTTTATATAGGAGAAGGAGACCAAAAGTATAGGGAATATCCGGCTAAGGCAACCGGAAATGATTGTTTCGGAGCTTATCCCAATAGAAATGACTGGTATGAAACCGTTAAACTGAATTATGGGGTAGATTATTTGCACGGCCGTCGGAAATGTTTCGATCCCATACCTGATACATGGTTTAAAATGAGAGATATATTGCTGTTCTGGAGCAGTAAGGGTATAGACGGATTTCGTTGCGATATGGCGGAAATGGTTCCTGTCGAGTTTTGGGGATGGGTGATTCCTCGGATCAAAGAACTATATCCCGGAGTCGATTTTATTGCCGAAGTATATAATCCGCATGAATACAGGTATTATATCGAAGGCGGTAAATTTGACTATCTCTATGATAAAGTCGGGTTGTATGATCTATTGCGCAGCATTGTGAATGGGCATGCGGCAGCTTCTCAGATTACCCGCTGTTGGCAATCTTTAGATGGGATAACAACTCACATGTTGAATTTTCTTGAGAATCATGATGAACAGCGTATTGCATCCCCTAATTTTGCAGGAGATCCCTTTCGGGCTTATCCGGCTTTAATTGTTTCGGCAATGATGAATGTAAATCCGATGATGATTTATTTCGGGCAGGAGTTGGGAGAGCCGGCTGCAGATGCCGAAGGTTTCAGCGGATTAGACGGACGCACGACGATTTTCGATTATTGGAGCGTACCTTCGGTTCGTGCATGGTATGCCGGAGGAAAATGTTCCGTAGTCGGTCTTACACCGGAACAGAAAGAGTTACGTCGCCGCTATAAACAAGTGTTGACGTTGTGTAATAAAGAGGCGGCAATCAGAGAAGGCGCTTTTTTTGACTTGATGTATGTAAATGGGGACAATCCGCATTTTGATGCTCGCAAGCAATATGCATTTTTACGGAAAAAGGATAATGAATTGCTGGTTATTATTGTAAATTTCTGTGATAGGGCGGTTGATGTAGGGGTGAAGTTGCCTCAGCATGCTTTTGATTTGTGGAATATGGCAGCAAGAGAATATTCGGCAAAAGAGTTATTGACGGGAGATGTAGACCAGAAAGTCGTTTCACCTGAAGTTTTGTTCCGATCATCGGTAAAAGCTTATGGAGCTGTAATATGGAAATGTACCGATACAAATAATCGAAAAAAAAAGATTTAATGTGTCAAAATAATAAATGAAATTGTACCTTTGCAAAAAAATTAACCAATCGGATTTATTTTAAAAACACAATGAGCCAGAAACCACCTTTCAAGGTTTTCGCGGGAACAAATTCCCGTTATCTTGCCGAAAAAATTTGTAACGCTTTAAATTGCGAAATGGGAAACATGAAAATTCAGCATTTTGCGGATGGTGAATTTGGAGTATCTTTTGAAGAATCTATTCGGGGAAGCCAAGTTTATTTGGTACAATCGACATTCCCTAATTCTGATAACTTGATGGAGCTTTTATTGATGATCGATGCTGCAAAAAGAGCTTCTGCGAAATCGATAATCGCCGTAGTGCCTTATTTCGGTTGGGCGCGGCAAGATCGCAAAGATAAACCTCGTGTTTCTATTGCTGCAAAGCTGATAGCCGATTTGTTAAGTGTTGCCGGTATCGACCGTTTGATCACTATGGATCTGCATGCAGATCAGATACAGGGATTCTTTAATGTTCCGGTAGATCATTTGTATGCCTCTTCCGTATTCAGTCGTTACATTCAGTCTCTGAAACTCGAAAATATGGTTATTGCAACACCGGATGTCGGAGGATCGAAGCGCGCTAACTCGTATGCGAAATATTTCGGAGTGCCTTTGGTATTATGCCATAAGTCCAGGGCAAAAGCCAATGAAGTAGAGAGTATGACGGTAATCGGTGATGTTGAAAATAAAAATGTCATTCTTATCGATGATATGGTAGATACGGCAGGAACTATAACTAAAGCTGCAGATTTGATGATGAGTAAGGGAGCTCTTTCTGTGCGGGCGATTGCCAGTCATGCCGTTATGTCCGATCCTGCAACAGATAGGGTAAATGAGTCAAAATTGACCGAAATGATCTTTACCGACAGTATTCCTTATTATAAAGATTGTCCTAAAGTTCGCATATTAAGCATTGCAGAGATGTTTGCAGATACTATTCGTAGAGTATATGAGAATGAGTCGATCAGTTCTCAATATATTATATAGTTGGAATTTTGTAAAATCATGTATAAAACCGTTTTATCTCTCTTATAAAAGAAATAAAACGGTTTTTTTTAAGTTTGTGTTTATTGTTTTTTAACTCTTTAATAT
>NZ_CEWDCG010000147.1:0-7933 GCF_982436375.1 Coprobacter sp.
CATCGGAAGCTTCATTATTTACGTACTCATTTTGTATTTTTGATTATTTCGATCCCGTATATTAATATATTTGATTATTATCATGTAGCATTTTCTCCGGAAATCCGTTATTTTTTACGTTTTATACCTTTGATACGGGGAGGCTATGCCTTGGCGATAGTCGTGGGCTGGTTATCCTATAATAAAGCTTCGAGCCTGTTTACTTCATATCTGACGATGTTGTTGGCTACCGTATATTTTTCGAGTCTTATATTTTTCGTATTGGAACATAAGGTGAATCCTCTTGTTCCCGATTATGGTGAAGCCTTGTGGTGGGCTTTTATGGATGTGACGACGGTGGGTTCGAATATTTATGCCGTAACGGTTACAGGAAAAGTGCTTTCGGTGCTGTTGGCCGCGTTGGGAATGATGATGTTCCCTATATTTACGGTATATGTGACGAGTTTGGTACAGAAGGCGAATTTGGATAAAAAAGAATATCTTCAACAAACAAGTGACAATTCTGTATCTGCAGGGAGGTCTACTCAGACCCAAACAGAAACAAACCCGTAAACAGGAATTTCTGTTTACAGGTTTGTTTCGGAATGTTTTTTACGCCTATTCGACTATTGTAACTTGGTCTCCACTGAATACCGATAGCCCTAATTTATTCATAATATGTTTAATTGCTAATTGGGCTTTTACCGAATTTCCGGCATTGTCGATGGGTGGTGCGAAAGCTGCAATCCCGAATAATCCGGGAAGTGTACCCATTACACCGCCTCCGACTCCTGTTTTTGCAGGAATGCCGGAAGTATAAAGCCAGTCGCCTGTATGTTCATAGAACCCTACGGTAGCGATAAGTGAAGTTATTTTGGGAGAGAGTGCCGTATCGAATATCTGTTTCCGGGTAACCGGATTTGTTCCGTTATTGGCAATCGTAGCCCCGCATATCGATAATTGGGTTGCCGTGATTCCTAATGAACATTGCCGGGTATAAAGGTCGAGAGACATCGTCGGATCGTCATAGATGCGGTTATAATTTTTAAGTAGCCATGTTATAGATCGGTTGTTGAAATTTGTCTCCGATTCCGATTTGTATAACTCATCGATCAATTGAGGGGCACTTCCACATAAATCGGTAATGTTATCGACGATTGCTTTCCATTTGTTTTCGGGATCAGCTATCGGTTTTACCATACTGCATGCAGCGATTGCTCCTGCGTTGACCAAAGGTGTGGAGGGATGATCATTTTCCAATAAAATGGCGAATATCGAATTAAATGGTAATCCGGTGGCGTCTGCTCCGATTTTTTCGAGGAGTTGTTGAGCTCCGTATTGCCGGAGAACTAAAATGGTTGTGTGAACTTTAGAGACCGATTCTATTCCGAACTTATATTCCGTGTCTCCTAATTGAATGGTCTGTCCATTGAGCAGGCATATACTGATCCCGAACAGATTTTTATTTATATTGGCCAAGTAAGGGATATAATCGGCGTTTTTCCCGTCGGTATTTGTTTTATACAGGTCAAAAGCCTCTTGAGCCGCATCTTTGATTTGGGAAATGGAAATTTTCTTTTGCATACCTTTTCTGTAATTAAAAAAACGGGAGCTGTTTTTTTATCCGGGAATGTTATTGTCCCGTTTGAGAGCCTATCTAAATTTTACCGATAATATTTTTTGCCGGAAAATTTAGGCAGGCTCTTAGAACAGCTCCCGAGAGTTCTTATATTTATTATTTCTTTTTCCGGCCTGAGCCTGTATGGGTAAATACAGACCCTTTGATCTCGATATTTTTTTCTTGCGCAATGCGGGTCGGAGTCGGGTATTCGAGTTTTTCGAGCTCGGCAATTGCACTGTTAATGTCATTTAGCAACATATCTGCCATATCTCGGCTAAATCCTTGACGTACAACAATACGCATTACGATGTAATTTTGAATGTTTTCGGGAAGAGTATATGCCGGAACCATCCATCCGCCTTGTTTCAGTTTATCTTGTAAATCATAGAGAGTCCATTTTGCTGTTTTTGCATATTCCGGTTTCATGTACCAGATGAACAGCGGATTGACTACTTCAGGGCTATAATTAACAAACGGTTTCATCTGTCCGATTTGCTGGTGCAAGTATTTGGCAATTTCCATGCCGTTTTGTTGAATAGCCTTATATCCTTCGAATCCGAGTCGGATAAATTGATAATATTGACCTAATATTTGTGCTGCCGGACGGGAGAAGTTCAGACCTACTTGAGTAATATTCGCTCCCAAATAGTTGACGCTGAAAGACATTTCTTCCGGCAAATATTTGGCGTCTTTCCAGACAACCCAGCCGAGTCCCGGATATACCAATCCGAATTTATGTCCCGATGTACTGATTGACAATACCCATTTTAACCGGAAATCCCATTTTAATTCAGGCTGTAGGAATGGTAGAATAAAACCTCCGCTGGCTGCGTCTACATGAATAGGGATGTCGAATCCTGTTTTGGCATTATATGCGTCGAGAGCCTTGTCGAGAGCTTCGACGTCATCGTTCAATCCTGTCCAAGTAACCCCCTCGATAGGGACGATGCAAATTGTGTTTTCGTCACACATTTTCAGTGCAGCTTCGGGGTCTAACGTCGTCTTTTCGAGAGTCAGAGGAACTTGTCTCATCTCGATTTGCCATAATTGGGCGAATTTTTCCCACACGACTTGAAATCCGGAAGAAATTACGAAATTCGGTTTGTCTGTCGGTTTACCTTGTGCCTGCCTTTTTTTACGCCATCGTAGCCAGGCTGCCACTCCGCCTAACATACACGCTTCGGAAGAACCGATAGCTAAAGCTCCGCTCTTCCATTTTGCCTGTTCGGGAGTGTTCCATAAATTGGCTATAATATTGATGCATTTCGCATTCATTACGGCTATGCGGGGATACTCTGTCTCATCGATATAATTGATGTTGATAGCTTCGTTCATCAATTTGGTGGCATAATCATCCATGTAAGTCGTTACGAATGTTGCTAGATTTAATCGGGGTTGCGTCTGTGCGAATGTTTCATCTTTTACCATCTGGTATGCGATCTGCGGTGTGGTAGGACCATCGGGAATTTTATCGACAGGGGAGGGTTGCAACATCTCGTTTGATCCGAAAATAGCGGTTTTGGCATCTCCGTTTCTGAAATTTTGATCTTTCATCATTGAATTGTTTTTATAGGGTTCAACATAAATTGCCGATATGATACTTATTCATATCATAGTCAAAACACCTGTAATTGCGTAATGTTCCCCGGTTTTGAATATTGCTACACTATTTTGGGTTTATTAAAAAAACGATTTTTGAGAACTTTCCTGAATCTTTAAACGAGAAAATATTATCCGGTCATTTTTGTGTTTTCTTCCGGTCCATAACGATGTTGGAGTTTCCTCCCGGGAGAGGCAGGGGGGTGTATTTTTTTCAAACTTTGTCTGGGCAAAATTCAGCCGGACTCTCTAAACATTCGAAGTTTTTGTTTGTTTTTTATTGTTGAATAAAAACTGAATATGGAAATAAAAACCGGAGAGGGAACTATACCTCTCGTTACCCTGATCGGCATCTGGTCTATTTCGGCCTTGAATGCATTACCCGGATTGGCAGTTTCTCCTATCTTGGGTCAACTGTCACAGATTTTTCCTCATGCTACGGAGCTGGATATTCAAATGCTGACTTCGTTACCCTCTTTATTGATAATTCCGTTCATACTTCTTTCGGGAACATTGACCGAACGGGTGAATAACATACGGCTGTTGCAAATAGGATTAGGAATATTTGCAGCCAGCGGGGTGTTATATTTGCTTTCGGATCGAATGTGGCAGTTGATTGCCGTAAGTGCCTTGCTGGGAGCTGGATCGGGATTGATCGTGCCGTTATCTACCGGATTCATTACTCGTTTTTTTAAAGGTTCTTACCGGGTAAAGCAGTTCGGATTGAGTTCGGCTATTACGAATATCACTTTAGTAATCGCAACTGTTATAACCGGTTATTTGGCAGAGGTTGACTGGCATTTGCCCTTTATCGTGTATTTATTACCGATTATTTCGATATTTCTCTCATCTTATTTAAGAGAAGCTTCGGGGACGACAAAAAAAATATCCGAAAGTAATCGAACATCGGCCATCGTTGCAGGGAAACAGTCAGATACGGGAGATTTTATAAATAGAAAAAGACTCGTACAGTTAATGGCTTTTTATGGACTTTGTACTTATCTGGTCATTATTGTTAGCTTTAATTTACCGTTTTTGATGGAAGAGTATCATTTTTCGAGCGGTAATTCGGGCATAATGATTTCACTTTTCTTTTTGGCAATTATGACACCAGGTTTATTCTTGAACCAAATTATCGGATGGTGGAAGCAAAGAACGGAATTTTATAGTTTGTTATGTATCGCTGTAGGTTTGGGTCTTATTATACTTTCCCGGTCGGAATGGTGGATCGGATCGGGGTGTCTTTTTGCCGGTTTTGGTTATGGAGTGATACAGCCTGTTGTATATGATAAGACGACAAGAACCGCATCTTCTCGAAAGGTGACTTTGGCATTGGCGTTTGTAATGGCGATGAATTATCTGGCGATTTTGCTATGTCCTTTTATTATTGATTGGGCTGGTTTTATTTTTCGAGTACATACTCAGCAATTTGCATTTATTTTTAATTTGGTTGTAACTGTCTTGGCTGCCGGATGGGCATATTGGAAGCGGAATTCTTTTGTGTTTAGCGGAAATACGGAAGAATAGAAATATCGGTTATTTGCACTATAAATTTGGAATGAGTCGTGAAAAATAAAATTGTTGAAGCAAATATCTGTATGGTTATATCTAAAGGGTTTAGCGGATTGAATATGAATGCGTTGAAATATTTGCTCCCCTTCTGGATAAGCCCGTTTACAGGTGTTGCGTTGCGTTGTGTATTTGCTGCCGTTGCGTTCTGGATTATAAGTTTTTTTGTACCGTCGGAACATTCTACGGGAAAACAAAAAGTTCAGATTTTTTTATTGGGAGCCTTGGGGGTGTATGGATATATGTGTTTGTATTTGGTCGGGTTGAGTAAGACGACACCGGTGTCGAGTTCTATTTTTTCGACTTTGCAGCCGGTCTGGGTATTCTTAATTGCTGTTTTATTTTATCAGGAAAAAGTAACGTGGATGAAAGTAGTGGGAATCCTTATCGGTTTGGGAGGTGCATTACTTTGTATCTCTACGCAACAGAGCGATGATTTGGCATCGGATGCTTTGACCGGAAATCTTTTGTGTCTGGGTAGTTCTGTAATGTATGCCGTGTATCTGGTCATCAGTAATCGAATATTGAAATCGGTAGGGATGTTTACTTTATTGAAATATGTATTTACAGGAGCTGCTTTTTCAAGTCTTATCATGGTCTGTTTTATAAAATTTGATGCACCGGTTTTAACGCTTCCGATACATTGGTTACCGCTTTGTGTTTTATTATTTGTTCTTATTTTTCCGACGGTAATCAGCTATTTGCTGATACCGGTAGGATTGAAATATCTGAATACGACCATTGTTGCCATATACGGTTATTTAATTTTGATAGTAGCGACTATTGTTTCTTTATCTATCGGGCAAGATCGGTTTAGTTGGACTCAACTTTCTGCTATGCTTTTGATTTGCATTGGAGTATATTTGGTGGAGATTGCCGAACGAAAGACTCCTGTTACTGAGAAATAAAAAAGAATTCTTATCGGAGCTGAAGCTTCCTTGAGAACATATCTTATAAAAATATCTGTGCAAAGTTTTAGAAAAATCTACAAGAATAATTTGTTCTCTTCTGGGGAGTGGAACACTGATAACTATAGATCGGAAAAAAACATAAAAATATCCGGATAGTATTTTTATTGGAAAATTTAGGCTGCCTATAAGTATTAGACAGAGAAAAACATTATCTTTATCGATAATAAATAAGATAATGATTTGTTGAAATATGGGTAGATATATATGGCTTATTGTTGTTATTGGGTTAGGTGCTATTGTACCGGTTTGGGGACGAAATTTGAAATTCGACTCGGCAGGGCATTTTAAAATTGTACAGTTTACAGATGTCCATTATGTCCCGAATAATCCGAAATCGAAAGCTGCCATTCATCTGATCGAAAAGGTTTTGGATTTAGAAAATCCTGATTTGGTCGTATTGACCGGGGATATAGTAACTGGACGTCCTGCTCGGATAGGTTGGGATAGTGTGCTCGATCCGATATTACGGCGGAATATTCCTTTTATTGTGACATTGGGAAATCATGATGATGAGCAGGATCTGTCCCGTAGACAGGTAGCTGAACTGGTTACTTCATATCCTTTAAATTTGAATACGGTGCGTGTAGATAGCGTGACCGGATATTTGAATGGAGTGTTTCCCGTATTGGGTCATTTATCGGATAAACCGGCTTTATTGCTTTACGGGCTGGATTCTAATAGTTATTCCTCTATCCAAGCTATAAAGGGGTATGCTTGGTTCACTCCCGATCAAATAGAATGTTATAATTTATGGAGTCGTTATTATACCGGACTGAATGGGGGAAAACCTATTCCTGCATTGGCATTCTTTCATATCCCTCTTCCGGAGTATCGTGTTGCTTATAATATTCGGGAAAACAGGCAATCCGGAAAACGTAGAGAAAGGGAATGTGCACCAGAACTAAATACGGGAATGTATGCGGCAATGCTGTTGAATGGAGATGTGATGGGGATGTTTACCGGACATGATCATGGAAATGATTATATAGCATTATATAACGGTATAGCTTTGGCTTATGGACGTTTTTCTGGTGGAAAGACGACTTATACGAAAACTTCTAATGGTGCAAGAGTTATTGAGATTCGAGAAGGTGTGCGGGGGTTTTCTTCTTATATCCGGTTATCGAATGGAAAGATTGTCGATGTGTACGATTATAAACAGAATTGATTTTAAAAGAACATATATCCGGATTTTATGAATCTCTTTACGGCTTATTTTCTTGTTCCTTTACGTCACGTAAGTCGCCATGCTCTTTATCGGAATTGAAAACTCCCTTAAAGAGAGTTCTCAAAAAATCTGTGTAAAAATTAGACAGGTTTTTAAACAGCTTCTTATTTTGTTACGTTAATTCTCCTTGTAGATTTGCAGTGATTATAAATAACAAACATATTTATTAAATTAAAGCATTCGTTTTATGAAAAAACTATTGTTGTCATCACTCATTATTGTGAACTGTATTTTTGCTTCTTATGGTCAAATGGAGAAGAACGATACTATAAAAAGTAACCAGTTTCTCTATTGTGAAATTGTTGGTGAAAGTAACTTGTTGCAAACAAAGGTAAGAGTTGCCGTTGATTTCGGACAAGAAATAAATTATTGGACTCAGTATAGAGATAAATTTCTTGTAGATGAAAATGGGAAGAGGATAAAGTTCAATTCTATGATCGACGCTTTGAATTATATGGCTAAATTGGGATGGAAGTTTGAACAAGCGTATGTCGTTTCTACACAGAATCAACTTGTTTATCATTATCTTTTAAGTAAAAAAGGAACTCTTTCTGATGTAAAGAATGGTTTGACTGTCAAGAGAGATCTGGAAGATTGAAAGGGTAAATACTCTGATAAATGAGCAATAACGGAAATTTTGTTACTTGGGTATTTTCTATTTCCTTTGTAGAAGATACTTAAATATAGAATACTCTCTCCCGTATTTCTCCCGGCATAAAATAGCGACATGGCCATAACTTATTGATTATCAATAAGTTATGGCCATGTGTGTCGGGGTGAGAAGATTTAACATCACTTTTTTATTTTTGCTAACTTGTTTATAATTAATAATTTATTTTCTTTCTTTAGGGGATATTTTATGCTTTTTACAGCCAAGGGCTCTGCCGTCACAAATTAAAGAGAATCCTCTTCTATATAGTTTAAAAATTCGAAAGAATTGAATATTTTAGGAGAATCAGAAGGTTC
>NZ_CEWDCG010000148.1:0-7914 GCF_982436375.1 Coprobacter sp.
CATTTGTGTCGGGTATAGTGTAAAAAATAAAAGAATCATGAAACAGCGATTGCTCTTTTTACTCAAAATATATTTGTGGTTTATGTTCATGTTTATGTTGCAAAAACCGCTATTTATGCTTTTCCATTATAATTTATTCGAGAAAGCCTCTTTTATAGATTGGATGCAAGTTATATACCACGGTATTCCTCTCGATCTTTCAGTTGCAAGCTATATTTTGGCATTGCCGGTATTTGTGGCTTTAGTGACAGTATGGATACAAGGATTATGGGCAGAATGGTTTTATAAAGGATATTTTGCATTGATTATAGCGGTTTTATCTCTCATTTTTATTTCCGATATAGAACTATATACCTATTGGGGATTTAGAATGGATGCAACTCCTTTATTTTATTTGAAGTCTCCTGCCGATGCTATGGCGAGTGTGCCGTTTTGGATTTTGATTTTAGGAATTATATGTATCATTCTGTATTTTACGATTTTTTGGTATCCGTTGAATTATTGGATTGTGAAGGGTTCTGGGAAATGGAAATTCTGTAAACATCGTATCAAATCGACATGTTGGTTTTTATTGTTACTCGGTTTGCTGTTTATCCCGATTCGAGGGGGTATTTCGGTTTCTACAATTAATGTAGGGAGGGTATATTATAGTGATAATATGTTGTTTAATCATGCAGCAATAAACCCGGCTTTCAGTTTGCTGGCATCTTTGTCTAAAGGGCAAGATTTTAAACAGCAATATCGTTTTATGGATGCAGATAAAGCAGATAAAGAATTTTCAAAGATGACACACGGTCGAGTTTATTTCCCTGAAAATGACTCTGTTCGATGGATTAATCGTGAGCATCCGGATATTTTACTAATCATATTGGAAAGTTTTTCCGGCACTGCGATGGAGAAATTGGGCGGAGTTCCGGGAGTAATGCCGAATCTTACCCGTTTGGCAGAAGAAGGAATATTTTTTACAAACTTTTATGCGAATAGCTTTAGAACAGATAGAGGACTTGTCTCGATTTTAAGCGGATATCCTGCGCAACCGACAACATCTATTATGAAATATCCCGTCAAATCTCAATCTCTGCCTGCCATATCTAAATCATTGCGGAAAGAGGGATATGACATTCAATTCCTTTATGGAGGAGATGCGGATTTTACCAATATGCGTTCTTATTTTATTTCTTCAGGGTTTCAAAGCATTGTCTCTGACAAAGATTTCCCGGTTAGTGATTTATTGTCTAAATGGGGGGCAAATGACGGCACGACTTTCATTCGTTTCAGTGAATTGATACAAAATCAACAGAAGCATCCTTTTATGAAAGTATTTTTGACACTGAGCAGTCATGAACCCTTTGATGTCCCGTATCATCATTTTGATGATCCTTATCTTAATTCAGTGGCTTATACCGATAGTTGCTTGGGTGCATTTGTCGATCGTTTCCGTCAAACGCCCCAATGGAATAATACTTTGATTATTTTAGTGCCTGATCATGCTATGCGATATCCTGCCGGAGTTCAAGAGCCTGATATTGTCCGTCATCACATTCCTATGGTTTGGTGTGGAGGAGTGGTAAATGGCCCTAAAGTGATAAATGATTATGGCTCTCAGATCGATATTGCCGCCACTCTTTTGGGACAAATGAATATAGACTATTCAGATTTTAAGTTCAGTAAAAATATTGCTGATACTACTCAATATAAATTTGCTTATTATACCTTCAAGGACGGATTCGGATATCTGGATTCTAATGCTAAAGTCATATATGATAATGAAGCGGGTAAGGTTGTTTTTTCGGAAGGAGATACTACCGGAAGTAAAGAAAATGCAGGAAAGGCATTTCTACAAAAGTTATATGATGATTTAGGTAGCCGATAATCTCCGGCGGGGGAGATTATCGGTTTAAGGAATACATGAGCTGGTCGATTAGCAACGGAATATCATTGGCAGATATGCCTGCTTGTATCAAATATTTGATATCTTGTTTGAAATTATTGAGAAATGATTCCTTATTGCCTTTATCATTTTCTATGCTCTTTCGATATAATTCTACCGTTTTATTCAGGTTCTTTAGAACAAATTCTATATGTCCGGCATTCATATAATCGATAGAGGTCGGTTTATTATTCAGTATTTTTTCGTAATAACGCCGGGCTTGTTCTTGTTTTCCCGCCAAAAAAGAACACCATGCTATAGCCCTCCATGCTTTGGTGCTTTTGGGGTCTAAATAATCGACTTTAAAATAATATTTCAAAGCTTCATCATAATTCTCTTGTTCGAAATAGCAATGCCCGATATTCATCTCTATCGATAAATTATCAGGCTTCATTTGTTCTATTCTCAAGTAGTATTCCAATGCGGCTTCCGGTTTTTTTAGTGTTCTGTAACAAGACGCAATTCTTCTTAATGTCCACAGACTATCGGGATATATCATTTCTGCTTTCAGATATGCGTCTAAAGCTTTATCGTATTCTCCCGACATTTGTAGGCAATATCCTATTTTTTGATATAGTTCACTATCTGATCTATGGTTTTGTAGTAATTTATTGAACATTGTCAGGGCTTCGGCATAATATTCTTTCCGGAAATAAAATTCTCCGATCAACCTTAATGTATTGTCATCCGAAAATATGGATTGCAGGAACGAAACCTGGAATAAGTCTATATGAGATGAAAATGGGTCTGAAAATTCGGATCGGAAAGATGAAAGTTTGAAAAATCTATATAAGTCTTGTAAATATTGGTTTGATATGTTTTTCCCTGTTTCATCTGCATTTAGAGAAAGTTTGTCTTTTTCTATATTTTGCATCTCTATACCTTCGGCATTGAATTGAGATGTCATCATACCTCTTTGGGTTTCCGGTACTTGTGTGAGACTGAGGCAGAAAGAATATTTGTCCGAATTACACAAAAAGTGGGATAAACTAATGAGCTTCTTAAAATTATTATCTTTATCTCCTTGGGTAAAAACGTTGTTCAATGCTGTATATTCAGTATTAAACGGGCGAAACCAGTTAGCGGCTTCTTTAAAAAACGGGAAACTCTTGAGTCCTGAAAAAGTACTCATAAAAACATCAGCTCCCTCTAATTGTAAATCATTCAGTTCTTTAAGCTTATCGGCAATTCCTGATTGCTCTAAAATTTCCTGCCACTCCGGATTTTTATCCAAAGAGTTCATGTCGTTCATTAGCTCGTCTTGTTTCATCTTTTTATAAATAGACGGGCTTATTTTCATCATTTCAGGAAGCAGCTCTTCTGTAAATTTTCGAGAAATTCGTTCTGTTTCGCGGCTTTTTATTAATTGCAGAAAGATCGTCCGTGTTTCCTTACAAAATCGCTCGTTTTCTTTACAAGCTTCGATTCTTGCCAGCAAATAGGGCGAAAGCTCTATTCTCGTTTTGTATATGTACATAAGAATCAGAACTCCGCATAAGGCTCTTTGACGTATTTCTTCATTAGTCGATTGCTCATAGACGTCTAATAGAATTGCCAATTTTTGTTCGTCATACCGATGCAGTAGATTTAAAGTAAGCGCCGAAATGATTAAACAAGTCGTTTCGACGGGGAAATGTTCTGGAGATAATCCTTCACGTAAAGCTGAGTAATCCCATTCGGTTGCCGGATAGTTGCACCAAATTCTGGTTACAAGTTCTTCTTCTGCTTTTTCTACTTGCTTTCTGAGTTCAATTTGCGTCTGGACATTATTTTCTATATCACTCAATAAACTGTTTAAAGACAGGTTGTTAATGGCAGAATCTAATGTGTCTGACTGTTGCTGAATACTCATCTCCGGATGTAGCTGAAAATATCTTTTCTTAGAAAAATAAAAACCGGATGATTCTTTTTCGAGTAGTAATTCGGTAACTTTATCGGTTAAAGTGAATAAAGATGAAATCAAATTTCTATATACCTGTTCTCGTTCAGGATCTTCGATACCTTCGAACATATACCGGAGCATATATTTATAAGACGTTTCCAGTTCATTCAGTTTTTCGTTGACAGTCCAATCTTGCAATACTGAAGACAATTCAGACAACAGTTCGAATACTTTTTTTATCTGTTTTTTTGCAAGCAATCGATAAATCTCTTGCTGGGTATTTATTATTTCTTTTACTGTCATATCTGTCATATTTTCTGTAACCGATAAAGATAATATTTTACTTCGTAAGTTGTCAAATTTTAAAAATGAATATATTCAAAATGTATGCCAAATTTCTCTTGTAAGGTTTATATCCTTTCAAAATATTGTTCAGGATAATATGTGAATGATTTTTCAGGGAATATCCGCCCGGAATAAAAAGTATTAAGGTCAAGGTTTTTCAGAATTGGATACTGAGCTGTTGAGGATGTAATTTTTCTGTCGGATGTGAAACCGACAAACCGAGTAAACGAATCGGATGTTGCGATATGTCTATTTCTTTCAATAGTTTTTTTGCTAAAGGCAGTATTTCATCAAGGTCTGTTAAAGGATGATGATTACTTATACATTTGGTTTTTTGTGAAAAGTCATTGAATTTTATTTTTAGAGTAAGCGTGTTTCCTTGAAATTTTTTGAGAGTGATGCGTTCTGTCAGTTCACAGGCTACATGATAAAGTTCTATGATAACAGCCATGGGACTAGTCAAATCTTTTTCAAAAGTTGTTTCACAGCCGATCGATTGCCTTATTTTTACAGCTTCTACCGCTCTGTTATCTATACCATGAGCAAAATCATAAAATAGATTTCCGTTTTTTCCGAAATGACTGATAAGAAACTCTAAAGAACATTTTTGTAAATCAGCTCCCGAATGAATTCCTAATAAGTGCATTTTCTTTCCGGTCGTTTTTCCTACACCCCAGAATAATTCGATAGGAAGAGATGCGATGAATTTGATAGCTTTATCGGGATGGATGACGTAGAGTCCGTCGGGTTTTCTGTAATCGGAAGCGATCTTTGCAAGAAATTTATTATAGGAAACTCCTGCAGAGGCAGTAAGCCCCAATGTCTCTTTTATTTGTTGTTTTATGGCTTTTGCTATATCTGTCGCCAATTCGATATTTTTTTTGTTTTCTGTAACATCAAGAAATGCTTCATCCAAAGATAACGGTTCTATAATATCGGTATATTCTCTGAATATAGCGTGTATTTGTTTAGATACCTCTTTATATACCTCCATTCGTACCGGTATGAATATTACATCCGGGCAAAGTTTCCGGGCTTTGACAGACGACATGGCTGAATGTATTCCGTATTTCCGGGCTTCATAACTGGCCGCAGAGACAACACCCCTGCTTTCGGGACGGCCTACGACTAATGGCTTCCCGACATATTCCGGATGATCACGCAATTCTATGGAAGCATAAAAAGCATCCATATCTATATGTATTATTTTTTTGTTCAAGTGAAATAAACCCTCTTAAAATCTATCGCAAAAATACGCTTTCTTATCAGATTGTCGTATAATAGGATATAAAAACAGTCTAATAAAATAGGATATATAGATTATCTTTGCAGTTTAAAAAAATAAAGAATTACATGAAAACTAAGATATTGGCGATTTTTGCATGTTTACTATGGGGATCGGCCTTTGCAGGAGCGAAAATAGGATTTGAATATACAACTCCGTTACATTTGTCCGGTATGCGCTTTATGCTGGCCGGACTTTTGTTAATACCTTTTTTGATATATCAGAAGATCGATTGGATTTCTAATTTGAAAGAGTGGCGTTATATGCTGTTATTCGGTTTTTTACAGACGTTTATACAGTACGGTTTCTTTTTTATGGGATTAAATAAAGTCCCCGCTGCCATATCTGCAATTATCATCGGAGGCGGTCCGTTTTTTGTTGCTGTTATGGCTCATTTCACTATGGGAAATGATCGAATGTCGTTTCGTAAGATTTTGGCTATTGTTTTAGGTATGGCCGGAATCGTATTTATAAGTTTTGCAAAAGGAGGTTCTATTCATACTGACGTTTCGTTTTATTACGGAGTCATATTGTTGATTATCAGTAATGTTGTAGGGGCATCTACTAATATTATAGTTGCCAAGAACAGAAACAAAGTTTCTCCGGTTATGCTCACTGCATTTGCTAATTTTTCTGGCGGATTAATTCTGTATATTGTATCGTTTTTTACAGAAGATTGGTATGTAAAACCTTATTCATTAGAGTTTTATATTGCATGGATATGGTTGGCGTTGATTCCGGCAGTCGGATTTTCCATTTGGTATTCGCTGCTTAAGAGACCAGAAGTGAAAGTTTTTGAATTGAACATGTGGAAATTTGTCGTACC
This sequence comes from Coprobacter sp., assembly GCF_982436375.1. NCBI lineage: Bacteria > Pseudomonadati > Bacteroidota > Bacteroidia > Bacteroidales > Barnesiellaceae > Coprobacter > Coprobacter sp. The sequence goes on from NZ_CEWDCG010000148.1 coordinate 6,269, forward strand.
GGTTGCCGGTGTTGTTTTAAGTTGGTTGCTTGTTCCGGGTGAATATCCCGATTTGTATTCGATATTGGGTATTTTTATTATAACGGTAGCTTTGCTGATTTTACAGAGGCAACCGAATGAAAAATGATGATATCGTGCGTCAATAAATAATTATTTGTTTCTAATTAAAGACTTGTTTTAGAGTCTATCTGATATTTTCCTTGGGTCGAATTTGGAAAATCTCCTCGAAATAACATTCAAAAATATCTGTACAAGATTTAGACAGGCTTTGGACAAAAAAATGATTTTTTCTATGATATTTACGCAGCTATATGTTATATATTTTTGATATATAATATTTAGAAGTTATGGTATCTATAAAAATCAAATTACGTCATTCATCTGTTTCCGGAGTTCCCGGAACGGTGGTTTATGTATTGCATGAAGGCATGAGGTCTGTCCGGATTGCAACAGAGTATAAATTGTTCCCTGAAGAATGGGATGAAAAGTCCCAGTCTGTCGTTTTTAGAGAAAAATATCGGTTTTCGTACGTAACGGATATAGACCTCCGAATAAAGAACGATGTATCTGCTTTACAAAATATGATTAAATCGTTTCCAAATTATTCGGCAAAGGATATCTTACAAGCATTTCATATACATAGACAAGATAAATCTTTTCTTGCTTTTATGGATAAACAGATAAGATCATTGATAAAGAACGGATGTTTGGGAACGGCCCGGAATTATATGTGCACGAGAAATAGCTTTGCTTCGTTTCTTCATAATCAAGACATTGAGTTTTATTTAATGACAGAAGATTTTATTCTTGAATATGATTCATGGCTGAGAAAGAGAGGTATAACCCGTAATTCTGTATCTTTTTATATGCGTATATTGCGATCTGTGTATAATAAAGCTGCTGCAGAAATGTTTTTTAATCCTGAAAATATATTCAGGAAAGTATATACCGGAGTAGACCGCACTCGAAAGAGAGCTGTAAATGAGGAAATCATTGTTCGTTTAAGTAATTTGGATTTATCCGAACATAAAGCTTTGGATTATGCCCGGGATATATTTATCTTTAGTTTTTATACGAGAGGAATGGCTTTTGTCGATATTGCTTATCTCAGAAAAAGCAATATAAGAAATGGGTTCATACAATATATTCGTCGTAAGACCGGACAGATTATCAATATTTGTATCGAATCATGTATGAAAAAGATAATGGACCATTACAAAACAAAAAGTGAATATATATTTCCTATTATTACATCTTCAGACGAAAAAATAGCATATCGGCAATATCAAAATTCACTGAGTTATTATAACAAACAGCTCAAAAAAATTTCCGATTTATTAGGACTGCCTTCTCCTCTTACCTCATACGTTGCACGCCATACATGGGCTACAGCCGCAAGAAATAAAAATATACCTCTTTCTGTTATAAGTGCCGGTATGGGACATACATCCGAGAAAACCACGCAAATTTATTTGGCATCTTTAGACAATTCTATTATAGATGAGGCTAATAAATTTATTATTAGTTCTTTATATTATAAAGACGATAATTCTGGAAAAAAGAAGAAAAGAGAAGTATAGTCCATATGAAAATAATCTGTTTCTATCACAGAAGTAGGACTTTATTATCTTGTATATATAATTAAC
>NZ_CEWDCG010000149.1:0-7853 GCF_982436375.1 Coprobacter sp.
AGTGGAAGGAAATCAATTAATTTCGATATATACAGAAATAGCCATTATCCAAATAAGTGTTCCCAGTATTATATAAAAAATACGGGCACCTGTCCGTTTAAATAGGCGAACGAAGATTTTTCCGTTGTTGGTATTAAAAAACCAATTCCAATTTGCGATAGCGGCACATATCGATAATGTACCTAAGCAAGCGAAGAAAATAGAGATGATATATTTACTGATAATCATTATTGAATTGAGTAATGTGAGGATTGCAATCTTGTATTTATTGTTCGGATTGACGGTAAAAGGATTATTCAAGCTCTTCGCTGGTTACGCTTCGACTTCCGTCTTCATTTTCGGTGATAATGATATTGGCACAGTCTCCGGGTAACAAGTCTTCTATTTTCTCAGGCCATTCGATAAAACAGAGAGCTCCGCTATAAAAGTAATCTTCATATCCGAAATCATAAGCTTCTTCGGGTTTATTGATCCGGTAGAAATCGAAATGGTAAATGAGTTCTTCGGTTGCCGAGCGATATTCGTTAACAATAGCGAAAGTCGGGCTATTTATTACATCTTCGACACCGAGTTCCTCACATATAGCCTTGATAAAAGTTGTTTTTCCGACACCCATTTTCCCTCGAAAAGCAAATACGGTGGTGTCTCCCATTCGAGAAATAAACTCTCGTGCAGCCTCTCTGATGTTATCTAAATTATTAATTGTAATGGTTTGCATAGACTGTTTGTTTATTATTTTTTTGACAATGTTATAAAAGGAATCATCATTTCCTCCATTGAAATACCTCCGTGTTGGAAAGTATCTTTATAATATCCTACATAGTAGTTGTAGTTGTTTGGGTAAGCTAAAAAATCCCGGTTCGTTGCAAAAATATAGGTCGAACTTACGTTCGGAGACGGAAGTCCGAACCGGTTAGGATTCTTGATTTCGTAAACCTGTTTAGAATTATAACTCATATTTTTGCCGACCTTATAGCGCAAATTCGTGTTCGTATTGCGATCCCCTATTACTTTGATCGGATTATCTACATTGATTGTTCCGTGATCGGTAGTCAATATGATTTTATAGTCGGTTTCGGCTATTCTTTTAAAAAGGTCGAGTGCCGATGAATGTTTGAACCATGATTCTGTAAGAGAGCGATATGCCGCATCTGTAGAAGCTAATTCCCGTATCATTTTCGATTCGGTACGGGCATGAGACAGCATATCTACAAAATTGAGTATGCAAACATTCAATTGATTTCGTTCTAATTGAGCAAAATTTTGAATCAACTTATCTCCGAATTGCGATTCGTTGATTTTATTATAGGAAAAACTGTATTTTTTACGAAAACGATCTATCTGGGTCTGAATTAACGGAGCTTCATTTAAATTCTTTCCTTCCTCCTCATCTTCATCTACCCAAAGCTCCGGAAACATTTTTGATATCTTATCCGGCATCAATCCCGAGAATATTGCGTTTCGGGCATATTGAGTCGCGGTGGGCAGAATGCTGAAATAGAGTTCTTCATTGAATGTATAATATTCGTTAAGTAGTGGTTTTATCATTCTCCATTGATCGAGCCTGAAATTATCGATCAGGATTAAAAATATTTTTTCTCCTTGGTCCAATAATGGGAATATTCTGTTTTTAAATAGTTCGTGGCTCATTAACGGATGCTCGTCTGTGGTGACCCATTTTTCATAGTTTTTCTTTATGAATTTCGTAAAAGCAGAATTGGCTTCGGTTTTTTGCATTCTCAGCAAATCACCCATATTACTGTCGGTCTCTTCGAGTTCGAGCTCCCAAAATACTAATTTTTTATATACCTCGTACCAGTCTTCCCATGAGAATGAATCGTTGATTTGGGAACTGATTTTATTAAATTCTTGCTGATACCCGGAAGTGGCTTTTTCCGAGATGATTTCTTTTTGATAAAGATTCTTTTTGATAGATAGCAGTATTTGATTCGGATTTACAGGTTTTATCAAGTAATCGGCTATCTTGTTGCCAATGGCTTGAGTCATGATATTTTCTTCTTCGTTTTTTGTAATCATGACTACTGGCACATCAGGATTCGTCTCCTTGATTCGGCTGAGAGTCTCCAATCCGCTCAATCCGGGCATATTTTCGTCCAGTATAATCAAGTCGAAATGCTCTTTCTCCGACATTTCCAAAGCATCTCGTCCATTGGAAACCGTAATGACTTCATAACCCTTTTGCTTCAAGAAAAGGATATGAGGTTTTAATAAATCTATTTCATCGTCTGCCCAAAGTATTAGTTCGTTTCTCATACTATTTATTGGTCTTGCTCAAGAAAATGAAAATATTCATCGAAACTCCTGCCCTCGAGCAGTAACTTGAAGTTCGATTCGCTAATCATTACCGGTCTGACGGTATCGGGAAATTTCAGTCCTTTTTCACTGCCGATCATACGACGATAAAGAGTTAGTTCGTCAAAGTTATTAAATCCTTTGACAACAAGCATACTAATTTCGTTAAAGGAGATTATTTCCAGATCAAAATCCTTAATCAAAAAGTTTGAAAAATTATATTTTGCGACATCGAATAATAATTGGTTCGAAGATACACTATCTGTCGGATATACCAAAACGAGCAGGTGTGGTGATTCTTTATCCATTGTGAACGGAGCTATCGAGTCTGTTGCCATTCCGGTAGAATCGTTAGCCATATTGTTTCCTAAGCGGACTTCCCAAATATTGGATTTCCCTGTTCCGGACACTACCGATTTGCCTTGTGCAATACCTTTCAGCATATCTGTAGCCAAAGGACTGACATCCTCGGTCGGATATTTCTCCAGCAGTTCTTTCAGTCCGTTTTTGAATTCGTCTATCTTCTTTTCGTTTACATAAGCAAGAGCATCTACCAGCATAAATTTCGGCATCAGTTTTGATAGCGGATAAGTCTTTTTCATGTACTGATATAACTCGTGTACGTCACCGTTTCTGTTTTCCAGATAAGCTTGGTATGTTTTATTGTATATGGAATCTTGCATAGAGTCCATTTTTCTCAAATTATCGAGGTAGTTCGGGTCTGCTAACGCTATAGCATATTTACTTTCCGGAAAATCTTTTATAATACGATTCTTATAACTATCTGCCATAGTTATATCACCTAATTGCATATATATCAGATAAGTATTATAATAGGCTTCAAGGCGGAAATCATTTTGGGGGAATTGGTTATCGAGGCGGTTGAACGCATCTAATGAGGCATCGAAATCTCCCAATTGATTTTTCAAAATGATTCCCATGTTGAAAAGTCCGTCGGCAATTATTTCGTTCGATGTAGCAATATCCTCCGGAGTTAACGGAAGTTGTTGTATATAGAATTCCGGTTTATGCGGATCATTGCTTGCTTCGTTAAGTTGTGTCGTATCGGATGCGGCTGTATCATCCGTTATTTCGGTTTCTCCCTCTTCATTTTCCAAATCGGCGGTTTCATCGTTTCCGGTCAGGTCGTCCATAGAGAAAGAAGCTTTATCGCGTCGACGCCAGTCGTCTTCCAACTTTCTGCGTCCCCATTTCCGTTGGAATTCTGTTTTACCGGCAGATACTAAAGCCGGATTATAAAAATACCAGGCATTGCTTCCGTTACCGAGGTTCATGTTCGGTATCGTTGGCTGTTGAGCTCCGCCCTGATTCCCGAATTGAGGGATATTTCCTTGCTGTTCTGCAAGGTATGCCTCTTTTTTGGCTTCTTCTTCAGCTCTTTTTTCGGCGGCGATAAGATCGTCTATTTTTTGCTGGATAATCTTCATTCTCTCAGGTTCGGGCAGTGCTGCCAATTGCTGCAGACTGTCTTGTAATTCTACGTTTTGTGCATGGATTGCCAGTTCATCCAATACTTCAGAACGTTTTACCAATTGTGCATAGTCCGGGTATGTCTCGTCAATCAAGGGTATTGCTTCGGCGTAACAAGGTTGAGCTTTAGTGTATTTACGTTGGTTGAAGTAAATGTTTCCCAAAGTTAGTTGGCTGATAGCTTTTTCGATACCTTCACGGGTGCTTTTCTGTGCAGCGAGGATATAGTTTTTTATAGCATTTGTCGTATCTTGACGTGAAAGATATAAATTTCCTAAAGCATAATATATTTGATCTAAGTAATCCTTGTTTTTCGGGCTTTTGGTCATTTTATTCAGAGTTTTCACTATCTTTTCAATATCACCTCCCGGAAATACTTCGGTTTGCTTTATTCTGGCGTTCAGCTCGGTTCTATAAGGCGGGCTCATTTTTATCACTTTACCGAAAGTCTGATAAGCCGCTTGATTATCATTAGTCAAAGCATAAAGTTGTGCCAACAGAAAATTCATCCGTATTTTCTGGGCTTTTTTACTTTCTGCTTTTATTGCTGTTTGCAGATACGGAATTGCTTGTTTATATTCTCCGTTACGTATTAAAAAGTCTGCATTTACGGTAGAAAACCAATTGTTAAGTTTAGAAGGAAGACCGTCGTTGTTGATTTTCTGCAAAACATCTTCAGCTTCGTACATCCAGCCCATTTCAAGATAGCAACGGGCAAGCCATATTCTGGACTCTGCGATCAGATCGGGTTTCCATGTAAAATGGCGAGTAATATAAATAAACGTTGCCGAGGCGGCAAGAAAGTCTCCTTTATAAAATTGGGCTTTCCCCATGAGCAGCCATGCATTATGGATAAAAGGATTGAATTCTCCTCTTTTTACATATTCCCTGTATTTGGGATCATGCATTTTATTTTGATTCCGTTTCGGTTTTTTTTGAATAGAGTGCAATTTTATTGCTTTTTGGCATTTTTCTATGGTACGGTCGAAACTTCCGTTCGGTTTGGTTTCTTTAGGATTTCCGTATGCGCTGACCGGATGCATGTGTACTAACCGGGTAAAGTTATCTTCATAATTGCTCTCCATGTTTTTCAACTGTTCTTTATAATTTTCTATACCGTTAAAATAGACATTATAACGGGTAGTCATAGCCTGGTAAGAACGGCTCAGTTTTGTGTTTTTCTTTACCGAACATGAAAAAACGGTAAACAGGCACAATGCAATAGAAGCGATATGGAGATAGATTCGTCTCAAATGTAATCTTATGATTAAAAGTTCCTATTAAAATAAACCTGTAAAATGTTGTTTTATTGTTTTCAAAATGTAAAAAACTCAATACCGGGATTTTCGTAAACGACTGCCCCATACCGACATTCTCGCCATCCCATAAAAAATTACTAATATAAATACGATACAAGCTCCTGCCGGGACATTAATATAGTAGGAAATTACGAGTCCGGTTATTCCTGACAGGATACTTAATATGATCGAACTGTAAATGATCTGTTTATATCGGTTAAAGAACAGATCGGATATCATTTGCGGTACAGTGAGTAGGGACATTAACAGCATGATGCCGACTAAACGGATTGTGAGAACTACGCAAACCGATACCAAAAATGTCATGCCGTATTCTATCAGACGTACGTGAAGCCGACGGGTTGCCGCAAAATCCCGGTCGAAAGCCGTATATACGATATGTCGGTAGAATAGTATGAATACGAGAATTAATCCGGCTGTATATAGTGAAAACAGAATTAAATCTGCATGGGTTATGGTCAGAATATTGCCGAAAAGAAATTCGCTTAATTCCGGTGTATATCCCGGTGTCATAAAGATGCAGATGATACCGATAGCCATCCCTAATGCCCAGAACGCTGCGATTGCGGAGTCTTCACGAACCCCGTTTCTTCGAGACATCCATTCTACTCCCAGTGCGGATAGTACAGCAAAAAATAAAGCAGATAAGGTCGGACTGATTCCGAGAAAAAATCCGAGTCCCAACCCTCCGAAGGAGGCGTGGGTGATACCTCCCGTAATAAATACCATACGACGAGTAACGATATAAGTCCCTATAATGCCTCCGGCCAGACCAATCAGAATGACTGCGAATAAAGCATTCTGAAAAAAAGTATATTGTAATATGTCCGACATGATCTTATTCAAAAAAAGGATGAAAATATCAGGATTTTTCTCTCCGTTCTCCTACAATGAGCAGAACTTCGTCTTTTAACGGGTCGGGCAGTTCTATTTCTCGAAGTTGGAGACTTCTGACCCATCCGGCAACCTCTTCACTGCGGAGCGTATATAATACTTCTCCGAACTCGGCAATTTCGGCAGTACTATAACTGTCGGAATGGCGGCCTTTGAAAACATCAAGTTCTTCGTCATTGTAATATTCTATATTTTTGCTTACTGCAGCAAGTAAGCTTTCTTTTTCGCAAATTTCGTGCATTCCGCAACATTCGGAATCATTTGTTTGCGAAGATTGCGGTTTTGGAATTTCTCCCGATTCGATTTTTTGTTTTAGTTTCCGTTTATAACGTTTATCCAACCATGCGGAAACGAATCCTAAAATAATGATGGATGCTATTATATATAACATTTTCTATTTTTAGTTTTATTGTTCCCGTATATCAAATCCGGCGCTTTTCATATCGTCCCAGAAAGAAGGGTACGATTTGCTGACGACTTCCGGATGATTGATTCGGATTCCCGAATGTATGAATGCAGCCGGAGCGAAAGCCATGGCCATACGGTGATCTTCATATGTGTCGATCGAAACCGAGCTTCCTGTTTCGCAACGTTCTCCGTTCCATTCAAGAATAGAATCTCGTATATCGTTGATCACATAACCCAATTTTTTTAGTTCCCGTTTTAATGCTTCGATACGGTCGGTTTCTTTGATCTTGAGAGATTGTAATCCGGAAAATCGAAACGCTATGTTTTTAAACGCGCAAGTTGTTACTAAAGTTTGTGCCAGATCGGGTTGATCAGAGAGATCGAGCGTCAATTTTTTGCATCGCTCGCCATTGTGCCTGAGTTTTATTCCGCTTTCTGTGTATTGGGTACTTATTCCTAAGGGAACGAAAAAATCGGTTATTCGTGAGTCTCCTTGTACGCTGTTTTTTTGTAACCCTTCTAATTCTATCTCGGCTGAAGGAGATAAAGACGCAATTTCATACCAGTAAGATGCTGCAGACCAGTCCGATTCTACTTTGAATGCGATAGGTCTATATTCTGCCGGGGCTATGCGAATGACATTTCCGTTCCATTGAGCAGTAACGCCGAACTGTTTCATCATTTGCAATGTCATGAGGATGTACGGCTTCGAAATAATATTTCCGGAGAGAGTAAGCGTCAATCCTGCTTTCATGTAAGGTGCGATCATCAGAAGGGCAGAAATGTATTGGGAACTGACATTCCCGTTTAGACTTAATTCCCCGCCTTCTAAAGCGCTTCCGAAAATCCGGAGAGGAGGATAACCTTCTTTTTCTATGTATTCGATACGGGCACCTAATGAACGAAGGGCGTCGACCAATAGCCCTATGGGCCTTTGTCTCATCCGTTCGGATCCTGTAATTACCCATTCTCCCACGATTTTAGATAAAAATGCCGTCATGAATCTCATTGCCGTACCTGCGGCATGGATATCGAAATGGTTGTCATTCGATTCTAACGCTTTTACCATTACTCGCGTATCATCGCAATCCGATAAGTTTTGGATGTTATATGGGCTGTAACTTAATGCATTTAATATCAAAGCCCGGTTACTTATACTTTTCGATGCCGGAAGTTGTATTGTTACCCGGCAAGAGGAAGGTGCGGTTATTTGGATATTCATGTCATTTTTTCTTATCAATTCGTGCAAAAATAGCGAAAAATAAGACAATATCGATCCCTTGAAGAATGATTCTTGTAAAAAGCCGTGAATTTTACAAGACCAATCCAAAGGGGAGAGTACATTTAGATTAGTTGTATTCTGAATCCGAAAGAAAGACTTAACCTACATTATTCATAGTGGATTCATTTCAGGTTATCAAAACAGAT
>NZ_CEWDCG010000150.1:0-7852 GCF_982436375.1 Coprobacter sp.
AACACTTTGTGTATGAATTAGTTGGCTGATTTTATATTATTTACTGAATGTCCCTCTAAAAGCCTGTCTAAATCTTCACCGACTACACTCCTCCGGTCTCATACTCTCTGCATAATTCGTCACATCCGGAAAAAAAGAATAAAAACAGTCTTGAAAATAATCATAGTTATCGACAAAATATTGTTGCAATTTATTTATATCGAAAGGCATACCCCGATACTCTACCATAATTCCGACAGATTCCATCAGCCCTTCTACGGTACGATAACGGCACAACCGGTTAGTGAATATAAAATGCCACATAAAACGCCGGATACGGACGGGCAAATAAGAATAATTCAAAACTAAATCAAAATAAAATTTTCGGGAAAAAGAAGACAAGGAAACTGAGGAATAATCTCCGAAATCTCTTGCTAAATAATGATCGAAAAAAAGATCGGGAAGAATACCGCCATACCGTCCGAACTCCCGATTTAAAAGAGCGACCATCTCCCGTACAAGCGGATGATGGTCGGTATAATTATCTATCAAACGATGCAAACGAATTCCTGATCTCAACTTATACGGATAATGTTCCGGAATACCTCCTTTAACAGCATCTGCGATAAAGCCGCCTACTCTAATTTGCGGAGAACTGCCCGAAAGATAAATATGTGCCAGATAATTCATTATCTGGGAAGAACATTTATTTTTAGTTTCTTATAAGCCCGTTCCGCTTTAGCCAGCGCCTCCTCCACTGTATCGGCACTGGCAAGAATCACGCCCAACCGACGGTGTCCTTTCACTTCCGCTTTACCAAAAATACGCAATTGAACATCCGGTTCGGACAACACTTCTTCCAGATTATCAAATTCTACCTTATCCGTATCTCCTTCTACAACAATAGCTTTCGAAGCCGAAGGACGATAAAAACGTACTCCCGGAACAGGTAAGCCCAAAACAGCACGGGCATGCAAAGCAAACTCCGACAAATCTTGAGAAATCATTGTTACCATACCCGTATCATGAGGGCGCGGGGAAACTTCACTGAAAATCACATCATCCCCTTTCACAAACAATTCCACACCGAAAATTCCCCAGCCGCCTAATGCGTTCGTTATTTTCCCGGCAATCTCTTCTGCCCGTTTCAACGCTTCTGCACTCATAGCTTGCGGTTGCCAAGACTCCCGATAATCACCGTCGACCTGATGATGTCCGATCGGTTTAAGAAAGGTCGTCCCTCCTATATGCCGCACGGTCAATAACGTAATCTCGTAATCGAAATCCACAAATCCCTCGACAATTACACGACCAGCTCCCGCCCGGCCGCCTTCCTGTGCATACTGCCACGCTTTATCCATATCTGCCATCGAACGCACAAGGCTCTGTCCGTGTCCTGAAGAACTCATAATAGGCTTCACCACACACGGGACTCCGATTGTTTTAACCGCCTCATTAAACTCTTCCCGAGTCGAAGCAAATTTATATGTCGAAGTCTTTATACCTAAAGTCTCGGCTGCCAATCGGCGAATCCCCTCCCGATTCATCGTCAGATAAGCGGCATTCGCCGTAGGAGTAACATGAAACCCTTCTTTTTCAAGTTCCACCAAAGTAGAAGTAGCGATCGCTTCTACTTCCGGAATAATATAATCAGGCTTCTCCGCCTCTATAATTTCCCGTAAACGTACTCCGTCCAACATCGAAAGGACATATGAACGATGAGCTACTTGCATAGCCGGAGCATTAGGATATTTATCCAGAGCTACGACTTCTACTCCGTACCGTTGCAATTCGATTGCAACTTCTTTACCTAACTCTCCTGAACCGCATAGAAGAGCTTTTTTACCGACTTCAGATAAGGTTGTTCCTATTTTTGTCATATTCGTCTGTTTTGTGTGTCCTCAAAGGTACATCAAAAAATTAATATAAAAATAAGTTTTGAAAATTAAGAGCTTGTCAAAGTTTTACTCGGGGATCGGTTCGAGAATTTCTTTCGTTTTTACGAGGAGGATAGCAGGTTATCCGACAAGTAAAAAATTCGAAAATAACCTGATAATATTTCCTTATCGGAAAATTTAGAATAGAATAAAAACGAAAAGAGGCATCCGTAATATCCGGACACCCCTTCTCTCATCCAAGTATTTAAAGCGTATTATGGTCTCCAAATAGGATCACCGGCACTATCCTTTCCAATAAAGGATGCATCCTTAATCAAGAAATTTCCGGAAGAAGGATCAGTAAACAAATCTGCCGCCGACTTTTCATAATCGATTACACCATCCATCGATGAAGGAGCAAAATCTGTTGTTTTATAACAATTCGTAAATGTCGGTTTGGTCGGAGCTTTAGTCACTTTAGGAGTTCCCGAATAAGCCGACCCGAAAATACAATTTACAAACTCGAATGTAGTCAAAGATTGAGTGGCATTAGCTAAATCTACTAAATATTTGCCATCCAAAACCGTCTTATTAAATGTACAATCCGAGAATGAAATAACATTATAAGCCGTAGGAGCATTCTTTGCCCGTAATAAATACTGAATGCCATCGAACGTCGAATTAGTTACGACAATCGATTTATATCCTCCTCCCGCACTGGCTTCACTTTGGAATACTCCATAATCTTTCAGATCTCTTATTGTCGTATTATTTACCGTAACTTCCGGAGCTAACGGCGACGTACTGCGTAAGCTGAATATTCCACGCATATTTTCGATAATGCAATTATCGATCTCTATCTTATCGAGTTGAGTCTGATCTGCCTCACCTTTTATCACATAAGAAGCTTGCGTCCCAGAACCGATAATATGAACATTCTCAAGAGTCAGAGACGGCATTTGAGTAAAATTGAATTCTTTCATTTTAATTATCGGCAAATTGGTTCGGTTCGCTTCAGTAACAATACCTTTTATCGTTACAGATTTACCCACCGGAATGATAAAGCCGGTATCAGAGCCATCTTCCGTTACTACATTCAAAGTTGTCCCCGCAGCAATTTTGATCAAAATATTCCCTTGTGTAGTTGCCGCTATCAATGTATTGATATTCTCAGTAGTCGTGTTATCGATTTCTATAATATCGGTACCCGGAAGCACATCGGGCAAAGTTGTTACATCATCTTCATCGAAGAGTGTCGCCCCGTCATAAGCCTCCCAATGATAAGTCGTCAATGCGGTCAGATTTTCAAAAAGAAGAGTATTATCAGCTAACTCCGCAGCATCCTCAACCGACTTTACGATCGCACCCGCAGCATCTTTTAAAACAATCTTTGTCACATTATTGACCGATCCCTCCGGAACTATCCATGACAAACGTATCCATGTAGCATCTACCGTGGTAGAAAATTCCACGTTTACCAGTTTTTTTGTAGTAAAAGTTATCACCTGAGAATACTTAGATTCAGGTATTCCCTGAGTAGACATACACTTGATACGTGCCCAATAATCCGTATTCGGAGTAAGCCCCGTTGCCGTATAAGCATTTGTTGTTATTTCCTGATTCTCTCCGTATGTTTTATAAACTTCGGCAAAATCTTCCGTAAGACTCAGCTCTATAAGATAATAGCTGGCTGCCGGAATATTTTTCCATGTAAAATCGACAGTCGTCGAAGTTTCATTCGTCGTCTCAAAAGAGACCGGAGAAAACAACCGATTATAGCTTTCATCCACATCGAACTCCGAATCGAGACAAGAAACAAGCCCCGTTGCCAGTACGATGACCGAAGACAAAATTATATATTTTATATTCTTCATTTTCACGTAGTATTAATGGTTAATTAAAATCCGTAACTGTTAGACAGTTTGCCTTGAGATGAGCTGATAGTCGATTCATGGATCGGGAACAGATGACGACAATAATAAACTTTATCCAATCCGCCCAAAATAGCATCGATCTTATCACTGGCTTTAGCGATATCCGTATCCTTTTTCTTAAACCAATTCACGCTATCCCAATCTTTTCCTTCTACACCTTCAGGAACACCGTTTTCACCAAAATAATCGACAGACGATTTATCGATAGTAGATCCGTCGGAATTATACTTAAAGTAAACAAGTTCCGGCAGAGTTATCTCATATTCTCCTGCATACATTTGTTTTAAAGTCGTACGATACTCTGCAACTTTCTGACTCAATTCTCCCCAGCGTATCAAATCGAATTTACGAATCGCCTCTCCTCCGAATTCAAACATACGTTCATCCTTGATCACCTGCATCAAATCAGAAGCATTATCGACATAAGCATCTACTTTCGTAGCCTGCAAAGCATCAGAGAAATTACGTCTCCGCACCTCTTTCACATAAGCACGGGCTTCACCAAGGTTTCCATCACCGCCATTCTCCGCAAGCCATACATTTGCTTCCGCAGCCATTAACAACACATCCGAATAGCGCATAATACACCAATTGATACCCGTCATCAATTTATTCGTGGCCTCTTTATTCTGTGTAATATAAGCTTTCAAATTACGCACATCCCACTTTGCAAACGTAAATTCATACAGATTACTAAACATCTCCTCTTTTTCCGTTCCCGATTTATTATAATTATACGGAGCGATAGTTACATCACGACGCATATCATCCCGATCAAAACTATACAAATAATAAGCATTGGTCACAACTTGCACCGAATTATTACGCCCATAAATCGCACTTTGATAAAAACGAACACCGGAAGTATATCCTACCTCACCGCTAAGTCCGAGACCAAGACCGACTTCAAACAGATCTTCACTCTTCTCTCCATATTTCTGCTGAGTCTGGTTATCAAACACTTTCGCAAAAGTGTCTTCCAGACCATGAGGATTATTCGGATCTTTAATAATCGCATTGCAATTTTTCAATGCTCTCTCATAATAAGACTTCTGTACAGAAAAATCAGGAGTTTTCAAAGGGAAGCCCGGAAGATTACGCATTGAATATCCGGCACAAGCCAAACTCATACGAGCAGCCAACCCATAAGCAAAACCCTTTGACACACGTTCCACATTAGCAGAAGATTCCAACCAAGGCAAATACCCGGCAGCCTCCTCGGCATCAGCAATAATATGTTCATATATTTCATCTCTATCCGTTGCCGGCAGATAAATATTCGACCCATCACTATTGGTCGGCTCATCCTTAAAAGGAACGTCTCCGAAATTCCGAACCACTTCAAAATAAAGCAGTGCCCGCAAAGTCAAAGCCTCCCCAAGATATTCTCTCATTTGAGCTTGTTCATCAACTGTTCCGGATTTTAACAATTCACTGTTTCGGATACCGTCGATAGCGACACTCGCCATCTCTATCGTCTTATAAATTGCATCCCATTCTTTAGAAATAGCTGTATTATCAGAAGTCCCGTTATAATTTGCCAAACCGGAATTCTTCGTATCCGTAGGATTAGAAGTTCCATAAGTATCACAATCGCTTCCCGATCCGTAGGTAAACTGCAGCCGAGAGCCATAAATCTGATCTTGAGGTAATTGAGCATAAATACCCAAGATTGCCTGATCGGTATATGCAATTGAGTTGTATACGATATCCGGAGACAAATAAGAGGCAGAATCCGTGTCCAAATAATCTTCGCACGAAACCAAACCGAAGCAAAGTACCGACAATAATAAATATGCTGTTTTTTTCATTTTAAATCGATTTTTAGAGTTATACATCCTACGATCAGAAACTTACATTAACACCACCGATGAATGAACGACTCTTCGGATAAGCAGAATAATCTACACCCGGAGTCATGGCCGTACTGTTACGAGTACTTACTTCCGGATCAAATCCACTATATCCGGTAATCACGCAAACATTATAAACTGTTCCGTAAATGCGAAGATTAGTCAATCCCAGTTTCTTAACCCAACGTTTGGGGAAAGTGTAACCCAATGTCAGATTATTAAACCGTAAAAACGATCCGTCTTCTACTGCCCACGAGTGTAAAACGGCAGTTGTCATATACGGACTCCATATCGTCGCATTTTTATTGATCTCTGCCAATCTTACAGGATCATTATATGCCAGATAACCGGTTGCCGGATCGATATAGGTAAATCGGTTCTTCATCTCTTCTACAAGATTATTGTATTTCCGTGATCCGGAATAACAAGAATTATCTATTTTATTCGCATTATACACATCATTACCAATAGAGAAATTAAAGAATGCCGACAAGTCAAATCCCTTATAACGAGCTGTCAGGTTAAACCCTCCGATCAAATCAGGATTGGCATTTCCGATCACAGTCTTAGCATCCGTACTGGTAGCTATATTTCCATCTTTATCTACCAATTTCAATGATCCAGGACCAAAATATTTAGCACCTATCAAAGAAGCAGCCGCTTCTGTTTTCGATCCGTCAGTATCACCTTTCAATCTATACGGATAAGTCCCCGTTCCTATATAATCGAAATCATCAAAAGTGTACATACCTCCGGTAATATACCCGTACATCTGCCCCACAGCTTCACCTTCACGGATAATATAATCATCAAAAGGAGCAGCACTATTTCCATTCCACTTAGAAGAATATGTTTTATAATTAGATTCTCCGTTCTTAAACTTTTCTACTCTATTCTTATTAAAGCCGATATTGAACGATGCACTCAAAGAAAAATCTTTCTTATTTACGATCAAGGCATCTACATTGAACTCGATCCCTTTATTCGAGGTACGTCCGAAATTCTGATATTGTGTTGTATAACCGCTACTCGAAGCGATAGGAGCTTCGATCAACAGATCATGTGTCGTATTCCAATAAAAATCGAGAGCTCCGGAAACACGAGAATTCCAAAACGAATAATCGACACCGATATTCCGGGTCAATGTCGTCTCCCACTTCAGATCCGGATTTGCCAACTGTTTCCCGGGAACTAAATAAGAAACGATCTCCCCGTTAATATAATAATCCTTCACACTCTCCGTACCATTATAAGTATTTTTCCAAAGGCCATCCGAGATACGGTTATTTCCGGCAGTACCCACACTTACACGTATTTTCAAATCCGATATCCAGTCATAGTCAACCATAAAAGGCTCACCGGAAACTCTCCAAGCAAAAGCTGCAGAAGGAAAGAATCCCCAACGATTACCCTTTGCAAATTTGCTCGATCCGTCGGCACGGAAAGTTACCGTAGCCAAATAACGATCTAATGCAGAATAGTTAATCCGTCCGAAGAATGAAGACAGACGATTCGGCAAAGCAATCGTCGTTTCCGTAGGCTGAGCCTTTCCCGCCGACATCATAGCCAATATTTCACTGGTTGTCATCGATTGAGGAAAGAACTTTGAGTTAGCTACCAGTTCTTCCGAATCCTGAGCATAAACCTCTTGTCCCAACACGATATTCAAATTATGACCCTTCACAAAATTTCTCTGATCATAAGTCAATGTATTAGCGATACGATATGAAGATCCGTCTACCTTTGTAAAAGTCGCAGATGGTTTACCGGCTTCTCCTTTAGCAGTCGAGGTCGAAGGCCCCCAAACTTGCTCGGTATGTTCGCGCTTAAATTCATATCCCCATTCACTCCGAAAAGTCAACGGCTTGATAATTTTCCAATTAACCGCAGCCTGATAGTTATTTGAGAATCTTTTTCGTTTCTTGTATTCATCATTTGTAGACTCTACCGGATTATACAGCAAACTGGAAGATGTAACATCATCATCGTCATCATACTCCTGATCGACACCGAAAGAACTGATCCCCTTTACCGGCGCATACTTCAACGAATTACGCAAACGGGTAGTCGAACCGCTCCCCGAAGAAACTCCTGCGCCATCAACAATCTGATAGTTCAAACGGGTATTGAAATCGAAGCTTAAATGCTTATTGATTTCGGTTTTCAACTTAAAATTGATATTGCTCTTCTGAAATCCAGAGCCTATCAT
>NZ_CEWDCG010000151.1:0-7819 GCF_982436375.1 Coprobacter sp.
TCCATAAACTCGGGAAAAAAGATTATAAACTTGATAAGAACCTTAGCGGCAAAGGTTTAACAATCGAGGTGTTATCTAAAATACCCTGCATTATACGGGGATCGATAAAAAAAATCGGACTAAAAAAATCTTCCGGAATATTATTTGCCGGACGTCATTGTAAACTCCGCCATAAATATCTGATTACAATTGGGAAAACTCTGACTTTAGGTGACAATGTCGAGATTAATGCACTATCAAAAAACGGAGTAAAAATAGGGAATAACGTCACTATTCTAAAAAATTCTATTATCGAATGTACCGGAGTAATCAGAGAATTAGGAGAAGGTATAGAGATAGGAGACAATGTCGGTATTTCTCAATCATGTTTTATTCAAGTACGAGGGAATGTAAGAATAGGTTCTTACGTTATTATGGGTCCCGGAGTATCTATATTTTCAGAAAATCATAATGCAGACAATACTGACGAATATATTATGAACCAAGGCGCAACCCGAAAGGGCATAACTATTGAAGATGGAGTATGGTTAGGAGCCAAATGCACAATTTTAGACGGTGTTACTATCGGTAAGCATGCGATCGTCGCGGCCGGTAGTGTCGTGACAAAAGATGTTCCTGCATATAGCATTGTCGGAGGTGTTCCTGCAAAACTTATCAAAAACCGCAAGGAATAAAATAACATCACAAATCATTCTGTAAAGAACGCTTATTTTATTATTTTTGTGCCTTATTACGATTTACAATCAAACGATATGGCAATTTCATCCCCTACAGATATGTGCATCATCACCACTTACAGGTGTCCGATGCAATGTAAAATGTGCAGTATATGGCAGAATCCGACAGAAAAAAGCAAAGAAATACAAGTAAAGGAGCTCGAAAAACTCCCCAAAGTAAAATTTGTGAATCTCACCGGAGGAGAACCATTTGTACGGGAAGATCTTGAAGAAATTGTCGAGGTAATGTTTCGAAAGTCTCCACGGGTAGTGATTTCCACATCCGGATGGTTTGAAGATAGAGTCATAAAACTGGCCGAGAAATTCCCAAACATAGGTATCAGAATCAGTATAGAGGGGCTATCATGTAAAAATGACGAATTAAGAGGAAGAGCCGGAGGTTTCGATAAGGGATTACGGACACTCATGCTCCTCAAAGAAATGGGAGTAAAAGATATTGGTTTCGGCATTACTGTTTCCAATAATAATTCCGAAGATATGCTCTCTTTATACCGCCTCTCAAAAAATTTGGGAATGGAGTTTGCCACTGCGGCATTTCATAATTCTTATTATTTCCACAAACACGACAATGTGATAACCAATACAAACGAGGTTATCGACAACTTTACCCGTTTAATTGAAATGCAAATGAAAGAAACCCACCCCAAATCATGGTTCAGAGCATTCTTCAATATGGGGCTTATCAACTACATTGAAGGAAACCGCCGCATGTTACCTTGTGAAGCCGGATTAGTAAACTTTTTCGTTGATCCCTATGGAGAAGTTTATCCATGTAATGGTCTTGAAGAAAAATATTGGCAGGAAAGTATGGGTAACATTCGAAATGTAACCGATTTTAAAGAAATTTGGGAAAGCGAACAGGCTACACGGGTAAGAGAATTAGTACGCAAATGTCCCAAAAATTGCTGGATGGTAGGAACAGCATCTCCTGTAATGAAAAAATATATTCAACATCCTTTACGCTGGGTATTAAAAAACAAATGGAGATCAATGACCGGAAGGCCCGTATGTATCGATAAAAAATGGTATGATGTAGGACAAGATCCCGAACAGGGAAATTTAAAGGAGAAAAGCAAATAATCGGTCTTCCTCAAATTCGACAAATTATATACGAAAACAGATCTTCTCTCCGTTATATATTAGTGTGTCTATCTGCATATTCCCATGAAATCTGAAAGAAAAATAAAAATCATTGTTACCGGGACAAGAGGTATTCCTGATATTTTAGGGGGAGTAGAGACGCATTGTGAAGAATTATATCCTCGTCTTGCTAATAACAAATATACAGTCACTATTGTACGACGTAGCTGTTATATTACTGATAATATTCGAATAGATAATTATAAAGGAATCTCTTTAAAAGACATTTACGCTCCCCGTAAAAAAAGTCTGGAAGCCATCGTTCACACCTTTCTGGCCATCCTATATGCAAAAAAATCACATGCCGACATCTTACACATTCATGCGATAGGTCCTTCATTGTTAATACCTTTTGCCCGGATATTAGGCTTAAAAGTAGTCATGACTCACCATGGTCCTGACTATGACCGCCAGAAATGGGGACATTTAGCCAAATGGATGCTTCGCACCGGAGAACGAATGAGTGCAAAATATGCAAATGAAATTATCGTTATTTCCAATGTAATCGACAATATTCTTCGCAAGAAATACGGTAGGAATGATGCTCACTTGATTTTCAACGGTGTAACTCTCCCTAAAAAATCCCAATCAACCTATTATATCGATCAGTTGGGATTAACTACCCATAAATATATATTAGCAATGGGAAGATTTGTCGAAGAAAAGGGGTTCGATTTACTAATAAGAGCATTCTCTGCATTGAAACAAAATAAATATAAGCTGGTAATCGCCGGAGATGCCGACCATCCTTCGGCATATTCAGAAAATCTGAAACGACAAGCTCTAGAAGAACATGTCATATTAACAGGTTTTATAAAAGGGGAAAAACTGAATGAGATAATGTCTAATGCTGCATTATTCATACTTCCTTCTTTTCATGAGGGCTTACCTATATCTCTTCTCGAGGCGATGAGTTATGATTTAGACGTGCTTGTCAGTGATATTCCGGCAAATCGGTTACCGGAACTAACTCTTGATGATTATTTCAAAACCGGCTCGATTTCCGATTTAAAAAATAAGTTACAATATAAAATCGAGAACATACAGTTTGAAAGAAAGTACGATTTGTCTTCTTATAACTGGGATAATATCGCCGAACAAGTCGATTCGGTATATCAGCTTATCCTAAACAAAAAATAATTTGAAATATAATGATAAAAAAATTTCTGCCATTATCGACCATTATTCTAACACTCCTATTTTCCGGCTGCAATAAGGATAACGAAAATCTTATCAGAGGAAAATGGCAATTAAGACACATCGATATGCCCAACAACAACCAAATATCGACAGATTCGATATTTTACAGTTTTCAGTTGAATATATTCGAATTGGCGACATTAGTACAGGGAAATGACTTTAGTGCCGAAAAAACAAACGGTATCTACACCATAAAGACAGACTCTATCTTTATGACAGTAACACCATCTTACATGGGAAATGCACTAAAAAACCCTTATTATGGATGGCATACCGCTGAAAAAAACTTTGCAATCAAAAAACTGGATCATTCGGCACTAATATTATCCTGTAATGACACCATATACACATTTCGTAAATTCTGACCTTTATGCTAAAAAAAATAATTATACTATTCCTCTTTGTTTTCTTCGGCTCTACACACAGCATTATTCATGCACAATTCTCCCTCCAATACAATGCAGAGACAAATATAATTGCAGGGAATGGCGAATTTACTCCTTTTTATTTAATGAATAATCGTGGTGGAATAATTTCATTCACCCCAAATAACGGTTATCTAAGAGCAGGTGTGAGCAAAAAAATCGATAATAACAAACGTTTTTCATATGGATTCGGTATTGATCTTATCGGATCATACAATAACGATGCAACAATCTATTTACAACAATTATACGGTGAAATAAAATATCGTTGTCTCGAACTTATGATAGGTAGTAAAGAACAATACTCCCTAATGCGTGACAGAGAACTGAGCAGCGGAAGTATGGTTTGGTCCGGGAACAGCCGTCCGATACCACAAGTATCGGTAGGAATACCTCATTTTGTCAATTTTCCGGGAACAAATGGATGGATGCAAATTAAAGGAGAAATTTCTTACGGTATATTTGTTGATGATGCTTATCAAAAAGAGCATAAAGGAGAAGGAAAACCCTACAGCAAACATGTTTTGTATCACCGTAAATATCTAATATTAAAATTTGAAAAAGAAAAACCTTTTTACGGTTCGATCGGAATAGACATGGCAGCACAATTTGGAGGAACAATATATGATAACCCCAATTTCAAAACTTCCGTAACCAAATTTCCATCAGGAATCAAAAGTTTTTTTAAAGTATTCGTACCATTATCCGGAGGTAATGATTCCCCACTAATAGACCAGGTAAACGTTACAGGCAATCACTTAGGCAGTTATCTCTTAGAAATAGGTTATCGTAAAAAAAACTGGCATGCAAAATTATATCATGAACGTTATTTTGACGATCATTCAGGCATGATCTTTAAAAACAAATGGGACGGATTATGGGGAATCGAATATCGGACAATCAAGAAAAAACCAATAACCGGTGCTGTATTCGAGATAATGAATTCAAAAGATCAAAGTGGTCCGTTCTTATTCGATAAAACAGAAGAATTGCCTCTAAAAACAAGCGGAGCTGATTTTTATTACGGACACATGGCATACAACGGGTGGACACATAGAGGACATACGATGGGAACACCGTTTATCGCTTCGCCCGGTTATAATACCGACGGATTTCTCGGATTTAAAAGTTCCAGAAGTCTGGCTTTCCACGCCGGAATAGACGGATACATATTTTCAGAGCTCTCATACAAAATTTTAGCAGGGCATCAACAAGGCTGGGGTACTGGATATTTACCTTTTACCCATATCACACATGAATTTTCAACTTTAGCAGAAATAAATTACCGACCTGAAAAAATTAAAGGTTGGACATTTCGATTATCGGGAGCATTTGATAAAGGCTCTCTGTTCGGAGATAATTGGGGAATACAAATAGGTATACAGAAAGAAGGTCTTTTGTTCAGCACAAAGAAATAAAACCGCAGAAAAATTTATCCATAACAAGTTAAACGATTCTTAAAAACAAGAAACACGAACATAAGTCCGATCATCAAAAGAACAATTTCCGGGAAGAACGCCTTTCGTACTTTTGTTATTTTTATCACAGCCTATTCCTATACACAAAGGGTCTGTTTCTATTTGAAGACAAAGAGCTTGTTCTGTTTCCTGCAATGTCCCATACAGATCAAAATAACCGTCGGTTGCCAAAACAACAGAACGATCACCAACCGGAATAATCCGGATTAAAGCATAATCGACTGGAAAACCGTCTAATACAATATAACGATACTCAGAATTATCATCTAAATTATTTTGCCACAAATACTGTCTCTTCAACATAGGATATATAAACTCCCGGCCTATATCCCGTTTCTGTAACTCCTTTATCGAAGATCCGTCCCGCAAAGCCGAACACAAAACAAAAGATCTCAGCTCAGAAAGTATAGAATCTATCTTTTTATTATTCTTAAAACAGCATTCCCCTACTTTACACTGGCAGTCACCGATAAGCCAAACTTCATTTCGAGAATGACAATAAACAGCAACACTCGCAGTTAATCTTGTCTCAGGGAATCGCTCTACAAGGTCTAAAATATGATTTGTTTTATAATACCGAATAATGCGTTCATTTATAATATTCACAAACTCTGATGCCGAAATTCCCGAAGGTAACCTCTGAACCTCATCCGAAATAATTTCCATTGCCTTCCTTCCGGTAGTAACACCATCTATCCTATAATCAGACTTGGAAGTCGCCCCATCAATCACCACAACATAATCTGGTGTTGCAACCCATCCGTCTTCACATAAGCTAGTTAAAGACTTACCTTTTACAAAGGATTCTTCTATTACAAAACTCATTTTTATAACCATTTTAATTTTTATTTTCCGATACAAAAAACCAATCAGATCATCTTTGTGTTTTTCTTAGCCTGTTTTTCTGAAAATATCAACCCAAAAAACATCCGCACAAAATTTAACAGATTCTTACAAAGAAAGACTTTTCTTTTGAAAAACCAAAAAGGTGCAGAAAGCAATATTGCTTTTCTACACCTTTTCACCAACACACACATCAAAAAAATCTATTTATTGAGCATTCTGAATCATTTCCGGAGCTGCCGTAATATATATTTCCACTCTCCGATTTTGCGCACGCCCTTCCGGAGTCGCATTCGATGCCACCGGATCATTCCAGCCGAATCCTTTTGCAGAAACACGACTCGAACGGACTCCGTCACTGATCAAGTAATTGACAACCGACTCTGCACGTTGCAGAGACAAACGTTCATTAAGTTGCTGACTTCCCGTATTGTCTGTATAACCGAAAACCTGTACATTCGTCTCTGGGTTCTGTACTAAATTTTGAGCGAGTTTACTTAAATCAGCTTTAGAAGAAGCATTTAACTGAGAAGAATTAATCGCAAATAAAATTCCATTCTCAAAAGTAACCTTTATCGCCTGCAAATTATTACTGTCTTTTACTTTCTCTATCTGTGCATTCTTTAGCTGTGCTTCAAGTTCCTGCTGCTGCTTATCCATTTTACGACCAATCAAGGCCCCCGTACCAGAGCCAACAGCAGCACCGATTAAAGAACCTATCCATGCACCTTTGCCACCTCCTACCAACGCTCCGATTCCTGCACCTGCAGCAGCACCAGAACCTGCCCCGATAGTAGCACCTTGACCGGTTTTAGACATACCTTGCCATGCAGAACATCCCGTTCCTGTCAATAGACTGACACATAGCATCATAATTATTCCATAGCGGACTTGTTTACCATATCTATTCATTATTTTCAAACTTTTGTTTTCAATAAAACAGTAAAAGGTTATAGAAAGTTCTATCTTAACTATTAAAATATATCTGCAATTTTCTCCAATAAAATCTATACGAGTTTGTTTAGACCTTGCTCGAGTCGACTTTAAAAACATTTTTCTTGTCTTCACAAGAATAACAACAGGTTACCTAAAGAATAAAAATGTAAAAAACAGATCGAAAAAAATAAAAACGAACTAACTGATTTTCTGCATCGGAAAATTTAAATTGGTTCTAAAAAAGAACCATTCTCGCTTTCTATGGTTATTATAATAAAATGTTCCTATAAAAATAAATTACCAAATGAAAAGACTAAAACAGATAACAATAGTACTGGTTTTATCAGGATTTATTTTCACTCAAAATCCATACGCCCAAAATAATATAGTAAAAACAAAATCCGAAAATAGCGAAATTGTTCTTCCTCCTCTTCCTTATGCCGAAAACGAATTAGAACCGTACATCAGTGCACAGACAGTAATGCTTCATTATGGTAAGCACCTAAAAGGCTATATTGATAATGTAAATCGTTTAATAAAAGAAATATCTAATCTGGAAGGAAAAGACTTGGAAACAATTGTCAAACAATCGGAAGGCTCTCTCTATAATAATGCCGCCCAAGCATGGAATCATATTTTTTATTTTGACGCTTTTTCTCCGCATGCACAACATTTACCATCCGGCAACTTAGAAAAACAAATAAATAAACAGTGGGGAAATTTCGAAAATTTTAAAACAGCATTCACCAATACGGCAAATAATTTATTTGGCTCAGGATGGGTATGGTTAATCAAAAATAAAAACGGAACACTGGATATTATTGGAGAAAGTAACGCAGGTAATGTTTTAAAAGGAAATGGAAAACCTCTATTAGGCGTCGATATTTGGGAACATGCTTATTATTTAGATTACCAAAACCGAAGAGCAGAACACATCGACGGACTTTGGAATATCATAGACTGGAGTATTGTAGATAGAAGATATAATGAATAAACGAATATAAACAAAAGAGGGTGACCCAAAAGTCAATAACGACTGAACGGGTCACCCTTTTTCATT
>NZ_CEWDCG010000152.1:0-7642 GCF_982436375.1 Coprobacter sp.
CAATAAATAAAGTATCCCACCTTTCAATGAAAGTGTGGGATTTTTTTAATCAGAAAATTCTTATAAATGAAAAAAGTTGCTATACAAGGAATACCGGGTTGTTATCACGAAATGGCTGCCCGATCTTATTTTACCAATGAAGAAGTAGAGGTTGAACCCTGTTTGACATTTCCTAATTTATTCGAGAAAATGAGCAAAGATGATTCTCTTCTCGGAATAATGGCAATAGAAAATACAATTGCCGGATCTTTATTACAGAATCACGAACTATTACGCAAAAGCGATTTGAGTATCATCGGAGAATATAAGTTGAGAATTTCACATGTGCTCGCTGCCCTTCCTGGTGAAACTCTCGAAAATATATCCGAGATAAACTCTCACCCGATCGCTTTAATGCAATGCGAAGAATTTCTGAATCAATTACCTAATATTAAAATTGTAGAAAAAGACGATACTGCAGCCAGTGCCCGTGAAATACAAGAAAAAGGTCTCAAAGGCCATGCTGCAATATGTAGCCGTCTGGCAGCAGAAATGTACGGGCTTAACATATTAGAGTCCGGTATAGAGACAAATAAACGGAATTTTACCCGTTTTTTGGTATTAGCAGACAGTTGGCAAAGAGATGATCTTATTAATCGTCAAAGTATAAACAAAGCATCTCTTATTTTTACTCTCCCTCATACCAACGGAAGTTTATCAAAAGTCTTGACAATATTATCGTTCTATGATATAAATCTTACAAAGATACAGTCTCTTCCAATAATCGGGAGAGAGTGGGAATACAGATTTTATGTCGATATAACATTTTCTGATTATACTCGGTATAAACAATCGTTAGAAGCAATCAAACCACTAACTAAAGATTTTAAAATACAAGGAGAATATGCTGAATTTACAGAAACACTCTGATATATGCCCGGCTAACAGAGTAAGCCAAATCAAAGAATACTACTTCTCAAAGAAGTTAAAAGAAGTGGCCGACATGAATGCAAAAGGGTTGGATGTTATTAGTCTTGGAATTGGTAGCCCAGACCGTCCACCTCATATCCGAACAATAGATGCATTGTGCGAGGATAGCCGGAAAGAAGATGCCCACGGATATCAGCCTTACATCGGTATTCCAGCTTTACGAGAAGCATTTTCTGATTGGTATAAACGATGGTACGGTGTAGAATTGAACCCTAAGACCGAGATACAGCCTCTTATCGGTTCTAAAGAAGGAATTTTACATATATCATTGGCCTTTTTAAATCCCGGAGACGGTGTTTTAGTTCCTAATCCCGGATATCCGACATATACCTCTGTCAGTAAATTGGCCGAGGCACATATTATCAATTACGAATTGACTGAAAAAAACGGATGGTTACCTGATTTTGAAGCGATCGAAAAGAATGATTTGTCAAATGTAAAACTGATGTGGGTCAACTATCCTCATATGCCGACAGGAACTCCTGCATCCATAAATTTGTTTGAAAGGTTAGTTGCATTCGGGAAAAAGCATAATATCATTATTATAAATGATAATCCTTATAGTTTCATACTTAATGAAAAGCCTTTAAGCATTCTTTCTGTCTCCGGAGCTAAAGATATTTGCATAGAAATGAATTCGATGAGTAAAGCTCATAATATGCCGGGATGGCGTATCGGAATGTTAGCATCGAATCCCCAATTTGTCGAATGGATTCTCCGTGTAAAAAGCAATATCGATTCCGGAACATTCCGACCCATGCAAAAGGCTGCGGTTATAGCTTTGTCTTCTGGTCCGGAATGGTACGAGAGTATGAATGCGGTATATAGAAAACGCAGAAAGATTGCAGAAAAAATTGCAGAAGAATTAGGCTGTTCTTTCAACTCGAAACAAACAGGGATGTTCCTTTGGGCAAAAATTCCCGATCATATAACCAGCAGTGCAGAACTTGCAGATAAAGTATTATATGAAGCCCAAGTTTTTATAACACCGGGAATAGTTTTCGGAAGTTTGGGAGACCGATACATACGGCTCTCGCTTTGTGCTAATGAAGCGGCCCTATTAGAAGCTCTCGACAGAATCAAGAATCGTCTTAATAAATAAATTAATAATAAAAACACAGTCATGACAGAAACATTAAACTTCGAATCAATTTTATTACCCGGCATAGAAGCTAAACGTCCTCTTATAATGGCAGGACCTTGTAGTGCTGAAACGGAAGAACAGGTGTTAGAAACAGCAAAAGGTCTGGCAACTCAAGGAATCAAGATATTTCGAGCCGGAATATGGAAACCTAGAACAAAACCGGGAGGTTTTGAAGGTGTCGGTACAGAAGGACTGGCTTGGTTAAAGAAAGTAAAAGAAACTACCGGAATGTACACAGCAACCGAAGTTGCTAATCAGCATCATGTATTTGAAGCCTTGAAACATGGTATTGATATCCTTTGGGTCGGGGCACGTACTACGGCAAATCCTTTTGCTGTGCAAGAAATTGCCGACGCTCTTAAAGGGGTGGATATTCCCATTTTAATTAAAAATCCGGTCAATCCAGATCTCGAACTTTGGATTGGGGCAATAGAAAGAATCTATAATGCCGGACTCCATCGAATCGGAGCAATACATCGAGGATTCAGCTCTTATGATAAGAGACTTTACCGAAATTTGCCACAGTGGCATATTCCAATCGAACTTCGTCGACGTCTTCCGAATTTACCGATAATTTGCGATCCGAGTCATATAGGGGGAAAACGCGATCTCGTGGCGCCTTTATGCCAGCAAGCTATGGATATGGGATTTGACGGGTTAATTATAGAATCTCATTGTAATCCCGATTGTGCATGGAGTGATAAAAATCAGCAAATAACACCGGATGTTCTCAATTTTATTTTAAATATGTTAGTTATCCGGGAAACGACCCAAACTACAGAAAATTTATCGGAACTTAGAAGACAGATCGACGAATTGGATAATCAATTGCTGGAATTATTGGCCAAACGGATGCGTATATCTCGAGAAATCGGGCAATATAAAAAAGAACACGATATGACAGTCTTACAACCGACCCGTTATGATGAGATTTTAAGTAAACGGATCAACCAGGCAATAGATCTAGATATGGACGGAGAATTTATGAAATCGGTTTTACAGGCAATTCACGAAGAGTCAGTAAGGCAACAAATGAATATTTTGAATAAATAAAACGATGAAAATACTTATTCTCGGAGCTGGGAAAATGGGCTCTTTTTTTGCGGATGTACTAAGTTTTCAACACGAAGTAGCACTTTTTGATACTGATCCCAAACGGTTGAGATTTGTGTTCAATACTTACCGAATGACAGCGTTAGAGGAGGTAAAAGAGTTTCAACCGGAATTGGTCATTAATGCAGCAACCGTAAAATATACAATTGCTGCATTCGAAATGATATTACCTCATATCCCTGCTAATTGCATTATATCTGACATTGCCTCTGTAAAAACAGGACTTCCGGAATTTTACCAAAAGGCCGGACATCCGTTTGTCTCGACTCATCCGATGTTCGGGCCTACATTTGCAAATCTCAGTGACTTAAGTACTCAAAATACGATTATCATTTCCGAGTCCGACCATTTAGGAAAAGTTTTTTTTAAAGATCTATACAGTAATTTAAGGTTAAGAATATTTGAATATTCATTTAAGGAGCATGATGAAACAATCGCCTATTCGTTATCGATTCCATTTGCATCTACTCTTGTTTTTGCTGCCGTAATGAAACCTCAGGACGCTCCGGGTACAACATTCAAAAAGCACATGGATATTGCTCACGGACTTCTTTCCGAAGATGATTATCTCCTCACGGAGATTCTATTTAACCCGCACACGCCCGAACAAGTGTCGCAAATTCAAGAACAACTGGATATACTGCTCGACATTATAAAACGTAAGGATACTGACAAAATGAAGGCATATTTGACTCGCTTACGAGAAAATATTCGATAAAAAAACGCGGTGTAATACCGCGTTTTTTTACCGGATATTTAAATTTTATCGGGTCTGTTTTGGGCAGGCTCTTACATTTTTAAATAAAAGTCTTTAGTTAAAGCTATATATTCAGGTGTATATGTCAAAGGTGCTGTCTCTATAACAAGCTCTTCTTCTATATAGCTTACGGGGGACTTCCCCCACTCTACTAAAACTCTTTTAGGGGAGACATTCGGACGTCCTTTTACCCAAACTTTTCGAGACACCCACAATTTGTTGGAGACAGCTATACCGGTCAACTGTCTGTCTTGATCTGCAGGGTATATAACGGAAATGTGACCTTCAGGCTTCAATAACTTTACCGCATTGGATACAAATTCTTCATAAGTTAGTGAAGCTGTATGTCGTGCCATTTGCCGAGAGAGACTTTTGGGAGGCAGAGTATTATCAAAATAAGGAGGATTAGACACAATATGATCATAGAGAGTTTCTGACATTTCCGCATACTCTTGTAAAGAACAATTAATTACTTGTATTTTATTGCTCCATGGAGAAGATGATATATTTTCTTTAGCTTGTAAGTACGCATCTCTATCGATCTCGATTGCATCGATAGATACTTGAGAAAACGAAGATCTTTGCGCCGCCATTAATGCGATTATTCCTGTTCCAGTTCCTATATCCAATATATTCCCATTTTTCGGGATATTACACCAAGCTCCAAGCAGCACGCCATCTGTACCTACCTTCATTGCACAGCGGTCATGATATATGGTAAATTGTTTAAACTGAAAATAATGAGTTCCCATAAATAAAAATTTTAGAATACAAATAAACAAAAAATAATAACAATTTTATGGGGATCTAAGTATTGTTTATTTTTTGGCACACTCATTGTACTATAATATAACATTGATTTTTCAGGAGTGCTGACAATGTATTTAATCCTAATTACTGACAAAATGACAATTAACATATGAAAAAAATTTTTTCTGATAATAATCTGCTTGATGATGCTAATGACAATGCCACTACAATTATGCCGATTTTCGCTGAAGTAGAGGGTAATCCGGATATAGAATGTCCGGGGGTGGCAGAAGTCGATCTGCCCATACTGCCATTGCGCAATATGGTGATGTATCCGGGAGTAGCTCTCCCTGTATCAGTCGGAAGGGCCAAATCTCTTCAACTTATTAAAGAAGCATACGCTCAAAAACAATATATCGGTGTAACATGTCAAAAAGATATGTACGTAGATGAACCTGAATACAAAGATTTGTATGAAATAGGTACTATTGCGGAAATCGTAAAAATACTGGAAATGCCAGACGGAAGCACTACCGTTATTTTACAAGGCAAACGACGTTTTCATTTAGATAATCTGACAACATTCACTCCTTATTTAAGAGGCAATATCTCTCTATTGGAAGAAAAAATGCCCAAATCGAATGACAAAGAATTCGAAGCGCTCATATCTGCAATAAAGGACATGACATTCAATATTCTGAAAACTTTGGGTGAACCTTCACGAGAGCTGATGTTTGCATTAAGGAATATTGAAAATTCTCACTATCTGATTAATTTTTTATGTTCCAATATTCCTTTAAATACCCAACAGAAACAGGATCTGCTTAATATCGACTCGGTCAAGCAACGAGCATTCAGTTTATATACCGCACTGAGTAAGGAAGCCCAACTTATTGAAATAAAAGCAAGTATTCAATCTCGTACGAGAGAAGACTTGAACCAACAACAAAGAGAGCACTTTTTACAACAACAGATAAAAACTATACAAGATGAATTGGGTGGAAGCGTTCAGGAACAAGATATACAGGAACTGAAGGAAAAAGCTTCTAAAAAGAAATGGGATGCTTCAGTAGCTGCCATATTTGAAAAAGAACTACGTAAATTAGAACGTCTTTATCCTCAATCTCCAGACTTTTCGGTGCAATATAATTACTTGGAAACATTGACCGATTTACCTTGGAATGAATTTACAAAGGATAATTTTAATCTGAAACATGCACAGAAGCAATTAGATAAAGACCATTACGGGCTTGAAAAAGTGAAAGACCGTATTTTAGAACATCTGGCGGTATTAAAACTGCGAGGGGATTTAAAATCTCCGATTATATGCCTTTACGGACCTCCGGGTGTCGGAAAAACATCTTTGGGAAAGTCAATAGCGGAAGCTCTGAAAAGAAAATATGTGCGTATTTCTTTAGGGGGATTGCACGATGAAGCGGAAATCAGAGGTCACCGACGTACCTACATCGGAGCTATGCCCGGTCGTATTATACAGGGTTTATTGAAAGCCGGTTCGTCTAATCCTGTGTTCGTTTTAGATGAAATAGATAAAATCGGAAATGATTTTAAAGGAGATCCGGCATCAGCTTTGTTAGAGGTTCTCGATCCGGAACAGAACAACGCTTTTCATGATAATTATTTGGATATCGACTATGATCTGTCAAATATTTTATTTATAGCGACTGCCAATAATTTGAATACGATCTCCCAACCTTTATTAGATCGAATGGAGCTTATCGATATAACCGGATATATTTTGGAAGAAAAAGTAGAGATCGGTCGAAGACACCTTGTCCCGAAACAGCTCGAGAATCATGGGCTCGTAAAAGGAGATGTAGACATTCCTAAAAAGACGATGGAGGTCATAGTAGACTCTTATACTCGGGAATCGGGTGTTCGGGAATTGGATAAGAAAATTGCCAAAATTATGCGGAAAATCGCCCGGAAAAAGGCATTAGAAGAAGAATACCCACATACGATTACAGTAAATGACTTACATGAATATTTAGGAATAAAAGAGTATTCACGAGATAAATACGAAGGAAATGAATATGCCGGTGTCGTTACAGGTTTGGCATGGACTGCCGTAGGTGGAGAAATATTATTCGTAGAATCAAGCCTGAGTAAAAGCAAAGGCGAAAAACTGACATTAACAGGAAATTTAGGTGATGTCATGAAAGAGTCGGCAATAATAGCCATGCAATACATAAAAGCCCATGCCGAAATGTTAAATATCAGTGATGACGTGTTCGATAAATGGAACGTACATATTCATGTGCCAGAAGGCGCTATTCCTAAAGATGGCCCTTCTGCAGGTATCACGATGGTAACTTCTATTGCATCCTCATTTACCCAACGCAAAGTACGTCCGAACCTGGCCATGACCGGAGAAATTACATTAAGAGGACGTGTACTTCCCGTCGGAGGCATAAAAGAAAAAATATTGGCTGCAAAACGCGCTAATATAAAAGATATTATCTTATCGGAAGAAAATAAAAAAGACATAGATGAGATCAAAGAAAATTATATTAAGGGGCTTACATTCCACTACGTACGGAACATTAAAGAAGTTCTCGATTTTGCATTATTGAATGAAAAGGTAGAACACCCCATACAATTATAGAAATAATAATAGGTAAATACAGATAAGGAGGAAATTTATTGAAAAAATTCCTCCTTATCTTATATGTTATCTGCTTAACAGATTTTAATTCGATTTTTACAACAAAATATTCAAAAGGATTGTTTCCTTATTACTACTACTCTATAAATAGTCGGACAACATACTTGAAGGCATCATTATTCAAGAAAATGTCCGGCTATTTTATTATAAATATCCATTAGATTTATTGACACACATTTTATATCTTTGTAGTCTGAAAATAGTAAAATAATGAGTGAAAATACTT